>DATMBC010000100.1 GCA_035559435.1 bacterium | reverse complement strand
GGCGGGTGATCATCACCGCCGATGCGATCCGCGGCGAGGCCAAGCCGATCCTCGAATTCGCCGCCACCCAGAAGAAGACCGCCTAGCTCCGCGCCGGCCGGAACGATGGACCGTTGCCATGGATGCGCAATTTGTCAAGAGTGTGTTCACGTTGAAAGACCTCCCGCAGGATCGGCTGCCGGAGATCGCGGTCGCCGGCAAGTCGAACGTGGGGAAATCGTCGCTGTTGAACAAACTGCTGAAGAAACGCAACCTGGCCAAGACTTCGCAGACCCCGGGAAAGACCCGTTGCCTGAACTACTTCCAGGTCACGCCCGACAAGCGGGGGCCATTCTATCTGGTCGATCTGCCCGGCTATGGCTACGCGAAGGTCTCGCAATCGATGCGTGATGAGTGGGCCCGTCTGATCGAGGGCTACCTCGCCCTGCCCGATCGTCCGCGCGGCATCATCGCCCTGTTCGATTCGCGCCGCGAGCCGACCGACGTCGACTTGGACTGGATCGCCTGGCTGGCGCAGTGGGGACGGCCCTACCTGATCGTGCTGACCAAGTGCGACAAGTTGTCAAACAACGAGAAAGCGCAGTCACTCCGGCGCTGGACGCTGGATGAACCGACCGCGCAAAAGCCGCTGCTCTCCTCGGCGCTCGACGGCACCGGGGCCGAGAAGATCTGGCAATGGGTGGACACTGTTCGCGCCGGCCGCGCCGCGGCGGCGTGATGGGAGGATAAGGATCGCATGGCCAATCGCGTCGTCGTCGGCGCCCAGTGGGGCGATGAAGGCAAGGGGAAGATTGTCGACCTGCTGGCCGCCTCGTCGGACCTGGTCGTCCGCTATTCCGGAGGCGCCAACGCCGGCCACACCGTCAAAATCGACGGGAAGACCTTCGCGCTGCATCTGATTCCCACTGGGATTCTCATGCCGCACACCCATTGCCTCCTGGGCAACGGCGTGGTGATTGATCTGACGTCGCTGTTTGCCGAGCTGGACATGCTGGTCCGCGAGGGGATCGCGGTCGCTGGGCGGTTGAACGTTGCCGCCGGGGCCCACCTGGTGCTGCCGCATCACCGCATCATCGAGGCGTTCACCGAGGAGTTGGCCGAGGGAAAAGTCGGCACGACCATGCGCGGGATCGGCCCGGCCTACGCCGACAAGATCGCCCGCCGCGGTGTGCGCGCGGTCGACATGGTCTATCCCGACCGTCTGCGCGCCAGTCTGAGCCGGACGATGTCGTTCTGGGATGGGATCACCCGCGGACGGCTCACCGAGCAGAACTGCACCATCGACGCGGTCTTCGATGAACTCATGGGTTTCCGCGAGCGACTGGTGCCGCTTTTGGCCGATCCATCGTTGCAACTGGAAAAGGCGATGCGCGCCGGGCAGTCGATTCTCCTCGAGGGCGCGCAGGGCGCCCTGCTGGACATCGACTTTGGCACGTATCCGTTTGTGACCTCCTCCAACACCACCACCGGCGGCGCGTTGACCGGGCTGGGCATCCCCCCGCGCGCCATCGACCAGGTGCTTGGTGTGGTCAAGGCCTACACCACGCGCGTCGGGCTGGGACCCTTCCCGACCGAGTTGTTCGACGAGGATGGGCAGAAGCTGCAGAAGGGCGGCCTCGAGTTCGGCACCACCACCGGTCGCTCGCGCCGTTGCGGCTGGCTGGACCTGGTGGCGCTGCGCTACGCCGTGCGCGTGACCGGCATCACCCACATCGCGGTCACCAAGCTCGATGTCCTCGACCAGTTCGTCCGGATTCCGGTCTGTGTCGCCTACGACGACAACGGGACTGTGCTTCAGGATACCCCGCTGGACATCACGCGCCTCGATTCGGTGCAACCGGTGTATGAGACGCTGCCGGGATGGAACAGTTCCACGGTGGGGCTCACCGATTTCGACGATCTGCCTGCCAACGCGAAGGCGTATCTGCGGTTCATCACCGACGCGCTCAAGGTGAAGTTGTCAATTGTCTCCACCGGCCCCGGCCGTGAGGAAACGATTTTCTGCGATGACCGCCGTGCCCCGGCGCACGTGTAGCCTCCAACAGCCGTGGAAGGGGCATTCCGCCCCTTGCGTCACCCTGCCCGCGCGATTGTCTACAGAATCCGTCGCATGATCCGCCGTGACGGCGATGGCGTAGCCACCACCACAAATCCCGCCTTGCGGAAGGCGGTCTCCGTGCCGGTGTAGATGAAGACATCGGGCGCCTTGTCCTGGCGCACGACCGAGGGATATCCTTCGAGGATTTTGGCGCGCTTCTTACGGGCATAGACCGCGGCCGCTTCCAACAGCGCGACGCTGATGCCGCGGCGACGGTGGCTCCTCTTGGTGAAAAAGCAGGTGATCGACCAGACCGGTTGATCATCGATGCGCTTAAGCGATCGCGACCGCTCCAGCATCAGGTAGTTCTCCCGCGGCTCGACCGCGCACCAGCCGACCGGTTCGGCGCCGTCGTAGGCGAGAATGCCGGGCGTTGCGCCCGACATCACGATCTGGCGCTGCGCGGCGCGGTTTTTCGCGCCCTTGTTCTTGGTCCACTCGGCGCGCGAGCGCTTCCACCACATGCACCAGCATCCGGCGCAGGCGCCGCGTTCGCCGAACAACGCTTCGAAATCCGCCCAGCGCGCGGGGGTGAGGGGATGGAAGGTGAGTTTCGCGCCGGCTGGCATCGCGAATCAATTCTCCTCGTTGTCCGGACCAATCAGGAGTTCCGACTGCACCTTGCGCGGGGCCCGTTCGACGATGTTGACCTCGGCGATCTCCGGCTGGGCGGTGGCGCCCAATTCCCGGAATTTGCGCGCCGACACCAGCACCCGTCGTTCAAGTGACCCGACCGCCTTGTCGTAGGAACTCACCGCCTGTTCCAGCGCCTTGCCGACGCCGCTGAAGTTGTCGACAAAGGTCACGATCCGGTCATAGAGTTGCCCGCCCAGGATACGGATTTCTTCGGCGTTCTTCTGGAATTGCTCCAGGCGCCAGGAGTGCGCCTGACCGCTGAGGATCGACATCAGACTGCTGGGAGAGGCGAGGATGACGCGGCTGGCCATCGCCTCTTCGAACAGGCCACGGTCCGCCTCCAACGCCGCGGAAAAGAACGATTCGCCGGGGATGAACATGATGACATAGTCGGGGGACTGGTCGAACTGATTCCAGTACGCCTTCGATGACAGACTGCGGACATGCGCCTTGACCTGCTGGGCGTGGCGCGCCAATTGCGACGCGCGGGTCTCCTCGCTGTCGGCGCTGACCGCTTCGAGGTAGGCGTTGAGCGGCACCTTCGAATCGACCACCATCGTCCCGCCGCCGGGGATGTGCACGATCATGTCGGGACGCAGGCGCCCCTCCTCGGAGTCGACCGAGAACTGCTCGACGAAGTCGACATGCTCGGTCATGCCGGCCAGTTCAACGATGCGGCGCAGGGTCAGCTCGCCCCAGCGCCCCTTCACCTGCGGCGCGCGCAGCGCCTGCCCGAGACTGAAGGTCTGCTTCTGCAACTCCTGCGTCGACTGGGTGACCTGCTTGAGTTGCGCCTCGATGTTGCCGTAGGCCTGCTGACGCGCCTGTTCCAGCGCCTTGATGTGTTCCTCATATCGCTTGAGCGTGTCGGCCACCGGCCTGAGCAGCGTGTCAATCGCCTGCTGCTTCTGGGTCAGATCGCCTTTGGCGTCATCGAGCGTCTGACGGAGAATCTCCGAGGAGAGCGCCTTGAAACGGTCGATCATCTGCGCGCGGATCTCCTCGATGTTGCGGCGCTGGTCCTCCAGCGCTTTTTGGGCGTTGCGCAGATCGGATTCGGCGCGTTCTCGGGCGACCTTCGCCTCCTCGTGTTCCTGCCGCAAACGCACGAAGGATTCCTCGTTCTTCTGCAATTGCGTCTGCGCGAAGGCCAGCGCGTTCTGGTGCGACAACGCCATCTCCTCGCGCAACGCCTGCAGCGAGGCGGCGTTCTGACGGCGGGCGATCACCCATGTCATCGCCGCGCCCAAAAACAGCCCCACCACCAGCGGTATCAACCACTCCATCCGCGCCTCCTGAGAATCGCCGCCGACACCCCGTCCAGAATCGGCCAATCCGTGGCGGCAGGCAATCACTTCCCCCGCCGACGGTGTGAACATAACGAAAACTCCGGCCGGCAAATATCGCGGGAGTAAAACGGAACGTGCGCGATATCGCATTGTCCCGCTTGACCTTACAAAATAGACGTCTGGCCGAAGCAGGAAAAGGCCATGATCCATGTCCGGTCCGAAACTCAGAGTGATATCGCCCGTTTAATGCTCTGCCGTATATTGCGGCTCTTTTGCACGGGAGCACTCTGGTCCTCGGATTCAGGATGACACCATGACGACCGACTCACCCAGACCCAGTCTCTCTTCGCTGCGCATTAACCGCGATGAACCGCGTCCCTCCGGTCCATCCGCTTCGTCCAAATCGCGCGCCTGGCTGTGGGGTCTGATTGCTGTCGCTGTCGTTGCGCTGATCGGCTATTTCTTCTTTGGACGCGGCGCCGCGGCGATCGAAGTGCAGACCGCCACGGTGCAGCGTCTGGCGCCGGCGAGCGCGCAGTCGCTTCTGACCGCCACCGGATATGTGGTGGCGCAACGCGCCGCGGCAGTGGCCTCGAAGGGCACCGGCCGTCTGGAAGAACTGCGTGTCGAGGAAGGCGATCAGGTGAAGGCCGGCGACATCATCGCCCGCCTCGAGGCGGCCGATGTGACCGCCTCGCTGGGCGCCGCGCGCGCGGCCCAGAAGGAGGCCGAAGCCGCGGTCGAATACGCCAAGGCCCAGGCCCGTGAGGCGCGTCTGCGCTTCGACCGTGTCAGCGGTCTGCGCGACAAGCAACTGGCCTCCGAGGCCGAATACGATCAGGCGCGCGCCGCCAGCGAGAGCGCCGAGGCCAACGTCGTCGCGGCCGAGGCCGGTCTGCGCGCCGCCGCCGCCAATGTCGAGTGGGCCGAGGTGCAGGTGGAGAACACCATCATCCGCGCCCCCTTCGACGGCACCGTGCTCACCAAGACCGCCGACGTCGGCGAAGTGGTCGCGCCGTTTGCCTCCTCCTCCAGCTCGCGAGGGGCGGTGGTCACCATCGCCGACATGTCCTCGCTGGAAGTCGAGGCCGATGTCAGCGAGTCGAACATCCAGCAGATCCGTGTCGGCCAGCCCTGCCTGATCACACTCGATGCGCTCCCCGCCGAGCCCTACCGCGGCCGTGTGAAGAAAGTCGTTCCCACCGCCGACCGCTCGAAGGCCACGGTCATGGTCAAGGTCGCCTTCGACCAGCTCGATGGCCGGGTCCTGCCGGAGATGAGCGCCAAGATCAGTTTTCTGCCCGGCGACCTGCAAAGTGACGCGGTCAGCACCAAGACCGTGCTGACCGTGCCCTCCAGCGCGGTGGTGCAGCGCAACGGCGTCGCCGCGGTGTTTGTGGTCAAGCAGGGACGTGTGAGCATGCGCCCGGTCGAGACCGGGCAGACCTACGGCGGCACGGTGGAAGTGCGCGCCGGCGTCGAACTCGGCGATGTCGTGGTGATCGCCCCGCCGCCGCAGCTGGGCGATGGCGACACCATCAAACTGAAATCCTAAAACCGTTCGGGATCCATCACATGGCCAACAACGTGGTCGAAGTACGCAGCGTCAGCAAGGTCTACCACCGCGACAAAGTCGAAGTTCCGGTGCTCAACCACTTGTCCCTGACTGTGCCCGAAGGGGAGTTTGTCGCGCTGATGGGGCCTTCGGGTTCGGGCAAGACCACTCTGCTCAACCTGATCGCCGGCATCGACCGTCCCGATTCGGGCGAAGTCTGGGTGGCGGGCACCAACCTGGGGCAGTTGGGCGAGTCCGACCTGGCCAAGTGGCGGGCGCGTCACATCGGCTTTGTCTTCCAGTTCTATAATCTGCTGCCGGTGTTGACCGCTTTCGGCAATGTGGAGCTGCCGCTGCTTCTGACGAAACTCACCCGCGCCGAGCGCAAGCGGCAGACCGAGACCGCGCTGGAGCTGGTCGGGCTGAAGGACCGCATGCACCACTACCCGCGCCAACTTTCCGGCGGTCAGGAGCAGCGTGTCGCCATCGCCCGCGCCATTGTCACCGATCCGACGCTGATCGTCGCCGATGAACCCACCGGCGATCTGGACCGGCAATCGGCCGGGGAAATTCTCGATTTGCTCGGGCAGTTGAACAGCGAATTCAAAAAGACCATCGTGATGGTCACCCATGACCCGCGCGCGGCCGAACGCGCGCACACCCAGCGTCACCTCGAAAAAGGCGAGCTCGCCTGAGGACGAACCGATGCGCGTCTTCAAGCTGATCTACAAGAATGCCCTGCGGCACAAGCTGCGCACCGCGCTCACGGTGCTCGGGATCGCGGTGGCCATTCTCGCCTTCGGGCTTCTGCGCACGGTGATCGCCGCCTGGTACGCCGGCGTCAATCAGTCGGCCCCCGATCGGCTCATCACCCGCAGCCGCATCTCGATCACCTTCACGTTGCCGGTGGCGCAGAAGCAGAAGATCGAACGCATCCCCGGCGTGGAGGCGGTCGGGCATGGGACCTGGTTTGGCGGCATCTACCAGGATCCGAAGAACTTCTTTGCCCAGTTCGCCTTCGAGGACACATCGATGTTCCGGCTCTACCCCGAGTTCATCGTCGATGAGGGCGCCATCGATAAGCTGGCCAACACCCGCAACGGCGCCATCGTCGGCGTCGAAACCATGGCGCGGTTCGGCTGGCAGGTGGGGCAGAAGATCCCGTTTACCGGCACCATCTACCCCGGCACCTGGGACTTCGAGATTGTCGGCACCTACCGCGGCCGTGACGAGACCATCGACGATTCGCAGTTCATCTTCAACTGGCAGTACATCGAGCAGCGCATGCTGCAGGAGTGGCCCGAGCGCGCCGGACAGGTGGGCTGGTACGTGATCAAAATCGACGATCCCGCCCGCGCGGCGGCGATCTCGCAGGCGGTCGACGCCGAGTTCGACAACTCGCCCGACGAGACCGTCACCGAGACCGAGGCGCAGTTCCAGCAGAGTTTTGTGGCGATGGCCGGCACGATCATCTTCTCGCTGCAGGTGATCTCGGTCCTGGTCATCGGCATCATCCTGCTGGTGGCGGCCAACACCATGGCGATGACCGCGCGCGAGCGCATCTCCGAATACGCCGTCCTCAAGACCCTCGGCTTCTCCGGCGGGCACATCCTCGGACTGATCGGCGGCGAGTCGCTGATGATCGCGTTGATGGGGGGTGTGGTGGGGATGCTCCTGATGTTCCCGGTGCTCAACGGCGTGGCGGTGGCGCTGCGCAGTTGGTTCCCGGTCTTCCCGATCGAGGCGCGCACCTTCCAGTTGGCGGGGTTGGCCGCCTTCGGTGTCGGTGTGCTGGCGGCGGTCTTCCCCGCCTGGCGCGCCATCCATGTGTCGATCGTCAACGGCCTGCGGCGGATTGGATGATATGGGTCTTTTTCTCTCCTACACCTGGCGGAACCTGACCACGCGCAAACTCACCACCGCGCTGACCGTGCTCGGCATGGGGCTGGTGGTCTTCGTCTTCGCCGCCGTGCTGATGCTCGGCCATGGGCTGCAGGAAACGCTGGTCGCCACCGGCTCCACGGACAACGCGATCTTCGTCCGCGACGGCGCCAACACCGAGACGATTTCGCTGGTCATGCGCAGCGACGCGCAGATCGCCAAGACGCAGTCCGAAGTCGCCGTCAACGCCGAGGGCAAGCCGATCGCGGTCAATGAAATCGTCGTCCTGATCAACACCACCAAGCGCGAGGGCGGCGACGCCGCCAACGTCATCATCCGCGGCACCAACGACAACGTCTTCGAGTTGCGCGGCGAACTGGTCCGGCTGACCGCCGGGCGGATGTTCACCCCCGGAACTTCCGAGGTGATCGCCGGCAGCGCGGTGGCGAAGAACTTCACCGGCTGCGGGCTGGGGGAGAGCGTGTCGTTTGCCGGACGCGAGTGGACGGTGGTCGGCACCTTCGACGCCGGCGGCGCCGGGTTCGACTCCGAACTCTGGGGCGATGTCGACCAGGTCCAGCAGGCCTTCCGCCGCAACATCTATTCCTCGGTCACCGTGCGTCTGCGCGATCCGGCCCTGTTCGAGCAGTTGAAGCAGAAGATGGAGTCCGACCCGCGCATGACCGTCGATGTCCACCAGGAAAAGGAGTACTACGCCAAGCAGTCGCAGGCAACGACCACCTTCATCACCGTGGTCGGACAGGTGGTGTCGTTCATCTTCGGGCTGGGGGCGATCGTCGGGGCGATGATCACGATGTACGCCGCCGTGGCCAACCGCACCATCGAGATCGGCACTCTGCGCGCCCTTGGGTTTTCGCGCGGACGCATCCTCTTTGTCTTTCTGTTGGAGTCGATCTGGATCGCGCTGTTGGGCGGCGCGGTCGGGTTGGTGGCCGCCTCGTTCATGTCGCTGGTCCAGGTCTCGACCACCAACTGGGACACCTTCTCCGAGCTGGCCTTCAGTTTCGCGCTCTCACCGCAGATTGTGGTGAGTTCGCTGATCTTCGCGCTGGTCATGGGACTGGTCGGCGGCTTCCTGCCGGCGGTGCGCGCATCGCGCGCCAAGATCATCGAGTCGCTGCGCGCGGCGTAGATCGTCCCCGTCAGGGCCTGCGACAAGCGCACGTCCCTTAAGTCACAATGTCATCGTGGTCGCCCGCGGTCTGGGCCCCCGCTTTCGGGGGCGACAGAATCGATTCAACATCTCCTGCGAATCGAGAGCCGATTCTTCATGCGGGAGTGAGAGCCGACACGCCGTGCGCCATCGTCGAGCGCGGACTTCACCTAAAGAAGAACGCCGGCCTCTTGGGGGAGACCGGCGTGTGCTGCACGGGGAAGCCGTCCCGACGGTTGGCGGGACGGGGCAAGAGTTAGGCGATTTCAACCTCGCGGAGGTCCTGATGGAAGGCCTCTGCGACGCGTTTCTCCTGCCGCGTGGGAACACGATGAATCTGCCTCTCGTGCAACGATTCATCGACCGATGTTTCGGTCTGCAATTGACGCAGTTCTTTGCGGCGGAGAGATGCGAGACGGCGGCGGAAGCGCCGGAATGACCGGCGGGTCTTTTCGAAATACATCACTGCGCTCCTTACGGTCCCGGGGCAGCTCCTCACTGCCCACACCTATTCTTACGGGAAATCCCGCCGCAGGTTCCGTCGAATCGACCGTTTCCGCAGGGAAAAACAGGCGCGTGGGGACGGGGGAAGACGGCCTCAGGCGACGGTGCCGATGTATATGTAGGCGATCTTTCCAGTTACGGGGCGGGAGACAATCGCGCTAAAAACCCCGGCGGCGTGCATCAGCTCGACGAATTTTTCCGCCGCGGGGAAGGCGGCCGAACTGTCGGTCAGGTATCGGTACGAGGAGGGTTTGCCGGTGATCCAGCCGCCCACTTTGGGGATCACCCGGTTGCTGTACCAGCGGAAGAACCGTCCGAACAGCGCCCCATCCGGCTGACCGAATTCCAGCACCGCGACACGCCCTCCGGGACGGACCACTCGCGCCATTTCACGCAGTCCCGCCACCGGGTCATCGACATTGCGAATCCCGAAGGCAATCGAACTGATGTCGAAGGCGTCGTCGGGAAACGGCAGCGCCAGGACATCGCCGACGGTGAACACGACCGGCAGATGACGTTGGGCGCGTTTGCGCTCGGCCAGCGCGATCATCTGCGGCGCGAAATCCAGGCCGGTCACCTGCCCGGTGGGCCCGACCGCGCGCTGGAAGGCGAAGGCCAGATCGCCGGTGCCGGTGGCGCAGTCCAGGACCCGCATCCCCGCTCCCGCCCCCGCCAGCCGCACCAGCTGTCGGCGCCAGCGATGATGGATGCCCAACGACAGCACCTGGTTGGCGCGGTCATATCCCGGCGCGACCGCGTCGAACATCTCCTGGATTTGCACACTGGCGAACACTTTGGCAATTCCCGCGTTATCCGCTTCCAAGACCCTCCGCCCGCGCCGAAATCGGCTGGAATGGGGCCGGAACGGTTGCGTATGTTAGGGAACTGTTCCCTGCGATACTCAGGCAAAATTTGCCTCCGGCGGGAACGGCGCCCCGGCGGCTGACCATGGCCTCACTTTCCACCATGACCCCTCCCGCGCCCACGGTTGGCGCGCCTGCCCTCTCGGCCTGGGACTTGGCGCGCACCGCCATTGAGCAGGCCCGCCGTCAGGACACCAAGACCGTGCTTGTGCTCGGCTTCACCGCCCCGGTCGGTGATCCGGTGGTCTGGTTGTCGCGACATCATGGCATTCCTGCGATGTACTGGCGCGGGCGCGACGGCTGGGAGTATGCCGGGCTCGGCGCCGCCCATGTCATCGGCGGCCATGGCGAATCCGCCATGCGCGCCGCCGCCGATGAGGCCGCCGCATTTGTCCGGAAGCATGTCATCGCCGAACCGGCGCCGGCGGGACGTCGCCCGCGGTTCTTCGGCGGATTCGCCTTCGACCCGCATCAGACCGACCGCGGCCCCTGGCGCGACAGCAGCTTCGGCGATGCGGCGCTGATTCTTCCCGAAGCGCTCTATGTCCGTCGCGACACGCAATCGTACATGTTCTTCGCCTTCGAGGTGACCCCGCGCACCACCTCCGAGACGCTGGTCGACCGGCTGGCGCTGTTCAATCAACGGTACTGGGGCGGATTTGCCGGCGAATGCCCTGCCGGTCCGCGAATCGCCGTCGACGAGGAAGGGACGGACGCGGCGCGTGACGCCTGGTTGGCATCGGTGCGTGATGTGCTGCGCCGTATTGACGCTGGCGATTTCGTCAAGACGGTGATTGCCCACTGCCAGCCCGTCGCCATCCAATCTCCCAATTCCGGCGCGCTCGACCCCTGGCCGGTGGTCCGTCGCTTGCGTGATTTCGACGCCTCCTGCTATCACTTCGGTTTTCAATACGATGAGCGCTTCGCCTTCCTCGGTGCCTCGCCGGAGCGTTTGTTGCGCTGGAGCGGCGGCCGTCTGGAAAGCGAGGCGATCGCCGGCACGGTGGTGCGTGGCGTCGATCCCGCCAGTGATCAGGCGCGAGCCGAGCAACTGTTGGCCAGCGCCAAGGATCAGCACGAGCATCGTGTCGTGGTCGATGCGGTACGCGACGCGCTGCGCCGTTTGGCGGCATCCGATTCTCCCGATCCGGTCGCGCAGTTGGAACTGTCCCGTCTGCGCACGCTCACTCATCTGCGTTCGGCGATGGCCGTCGATCTGCGGTCCGGCGTCACCCCCGGGCAGATGCTGGAGGCCCTGCATCCGACGCCGGCGGTGGCGGGCACACCGCGCGCGGCCGCGTTGGCCATTATCCGCGCCGTGGAGGCGATTCCGCGCGGTTGGTATGCGGCCCCGGTGGGCTGGATCGGCGCCGATAGCGCCGAGTTCGCGGTGGCGATTCGTTCCGCGCTGCTGGGTGTCGAGCGTGGATGGCTCTATGCCGGCGCCGGGCTAGTGCGCGGCTCCGTCCCCGACAACGAATGGTGCGAAATACAGGACAAACTGAGCGCCTTCCACAGCGCGGTCCATCCGGCGGAGCCGCAGCCGTAGGCGCCGCCGCCGACAATCTGCGTTGCGCCCACGCGCTGCTTGCGACGTTGGCGCGCGCCGGATTGCGGCATGTCGTGGTCTCCTCCGGCTCGCGCTGCGCGCCGCTGGTGCTGGCCGCCGGACATGGCCGCGCGCTGCGGATCTGGACCAATCCCGATGAACGCGCGGCGGGATTTCTGGCGCTGGGCATCGGCAAGGGCACCGGACAGCCGGCTGCGCTCGTCTGCACCTCCGGCACCGCCGCCGCCAATTACTTTCCCGCCATCATTGAAGCCCGCGCTTCCGGCACGCCGCTTATCGTCATCACCGCCGACCGTCCGCCGCGCCTGCGCGGCGTGGGCGCGTCGCAGACCATCGACCAGATCCATCTGTATGGCAACTACCCGCTCCACTTCGTTGATCTCCCGGTTCCCGATGCCCGCCCCGCGACGTTTACGCGCTGGATCGACGCGGGTGTGGAATCATTCCGTCGGTCAGCCCACGGCCCGGTTCATCTGAATGCGCCGTTCGATGAGCCGTTGATTCCGACGCCCGCTGAGGCCGCGGGCATCATCGGCGATGCCGACGCCGCATTGCCGCAATTGACGACCAACGACCAATTCGTCGATCAGCAGCCATCGGAGCACGGCGAACTTGCCACAGTCGCGGAGTTGTTGCGGCAGAGCCGACGCCCGCTGATTGTCTGCGGTCCGATGCCGGCGGTTGAAGCGGTATCCAATGGGATTGGCCAACTGGCCGATGCGTTGGGCGCGCCGCTTCTGTCCGACATTGCGTCGCCGACGCGCGCGCTGCCCGGCGCGATCGCGCATGCGGATCTCATTCTCCGCGATTCGCATGTGGCCGAAGCGTTGGCGCCCGATCTCGTCCTGCGGCTGGGCGGCCTGCCGACCTCGAAGGCATTCAGTGAGTGGATCGCCGGGTTGCGCGATGTCCCGAAGATCGGCATTCATGAACTCCAGGTTCCCGATCCGCATCGCTGTCTGACCCACGCGCTGTCATTGCCGTTGGCGGCGGCGCTGGCACAACTGCATCAGGCCGATCTCCGGGTCGCTGCGGAGGCGGAGTTTTACCGCAGGCGCTGGCAGGTGGCGGACACGGCGGTTTCGCAGTCGCTGCGCGAATCCATTGCCCTGTCGGAAGCCCCGACGGAGGCGGCGGCGATCGCCGATCTCATCGCGCAACTGCCGACGGCGACTCCGCTTTTTCTCTCCAACAGCATGCCCATACGCTGGGCCGAGATGTATGCCGCGGCGCGGGCCGGGCATCCGCGGGTGATCGTCAACCGCGGCGCCAACGGCATTGACGGGATCATCTCCACCGCGGCCGGTGTCGCGGCGGGCACCGGCAAGCCGACCGTCTGCGTGCTCGGCGATCTGACATTCCTGCACGACCAGAACGGCCTCTGGGGTCTGGTCCGTCAGGAGGTACCGCTCAAACTGGTCGTCTTCCACAACGACGGCGGCGGGGTGTTTCACTTCCTGCCGATCGCCGCGCACACCCCGGTGTTTGAACCGCTGGTGGCAATGCCGCATGGTGTCGATCTCGAAAGACTGGCGCAGGCGCACGGCATTCCAAGCCGGCGGCTAACCGGCGGTGGCAACGTTGACGTGCAAGTTGTCGACTCCCTGGCGCAACCCGGTCCGTGCCTGTTTATCCTGCGCAGTGATCGTGCCGACAATCACCGCCGGCATCAGGCGACGCTGACACGCGCCACGGCGGCGGCGCGTGCCGCGCTGGAGCTGAACTGACGATGCCATCCCCGCTCTGGTTGCTCCACGGTTTCACCGGCTGCGCCGCGGTCTGGACGGATGTGCGCGCCGCGTTCGAATCGTCTCTGCAAACCCAGGCCATCGACTTGCCCGGCCATGGCGCGCTCACCGATCTGGACGATCCACAACGTTACACCTTCGCGTCGGTGATCGCGGAGATCGCCGGGCATCTGGATCATGCCGGCCACACGGCGGTGACGCTGTGGGGATATTCGATGGGCGGACGCATTGCGCTGCAATTTGCGCTGGCCCATCCGCACCGTGTGCGTCGGCTGATTCTTGAAAGCGCCTCGCCGGGCATCGCCGATGACCGTGAACGTGCCCGGCGGCGTCAGGCCGACGATCAGCTGGCCAGTGAGATTGAAAGCCGGGGGATCGACTGGTTTGTCGAGCGCTGGCTCGACCAGCCGCTTTTTGCCTCGCAAAAGTCGCTGCCGGCGGCGCGCTTTGAGCGTGGGCAGGCATTGCGTCGGCAGAATCGCCCGACAGGCCTGGCCCGGGCGCTGCGCGGCTTCAGCGTCGGCCGTCAGGCCCCGCTACACAACCGCTTGCCGGAATTGACGATGCCGACCCTGGTGCTGGCGGGCGCACAGGATGCCAAATACCGCGCGATCGGCGAGGCGATGGCCCGCTCGATCCCCAACGCGCAATTGTGTATCATCCCCGAGGCGGGGCATTCCCCGCATTGGGAGCGTCCGCAGGCGACGGCGGCGGCGGTGTCCGCCTTCCTGATGACCTCCGCCAGCGAAAGTTGAGACGTCCATGATCCAGTGGCAGAAGGCCGGCGAGTACGCCGATATCAAGTACGACAAGGCCGAGGGGATCGCCAAGATCACCATCAACCGGCCGCACGTGCGCAACGCGTTCCGTCCCCAGACCGTCTTCGAAATGTCGCAGGCCTTCAATGACGCTCGCGACGACGCCGCCATCGGTGTGGTCATCCTCACCGGCGAGGGGCCGGAAGCCTTCTGCTCCGGCGGCGACCAGAGCATCCGCGGCGAGGCCGGCTATGTCGATCATCAGGGCGTGGCGCGTCTGAATGTCCTCGACCTGCAACGCCAGATCCGCACCCTGCCCAAACCGGTGATCGCCATGGTGGCCGGATACGCCATTGGCGGCGGACATGTCCTGCATGTGATCTGCGATCTGACCATCGCCGCCGACAACGCTCGCTTCGGGCAGACCGGGCCGCGGGTCGGCAGTTTCGACGGCGGCTATGGCGCGTCGTATTTGGCCCGCATTGTCGGACAGAAAAAGGCGCGGGAGATCTGGTACCTCTGCCGGCAGTACGATGCGCAGCAGGCGCTCGAAATGGGGCTGGTCAATGCCGTGGTGCCGTTGGAACGGCTGGAGGAAGAGACCGTCGCCTGGTGCAAACGCATCCTCGAACACAGCCCGCTGGCGCTGCGCTGCCTGAAGGCGGCGCTCAACGCCGATTGCGACGGCCAAGCCGGGTTGCAGGAGCTGGCCGGCAACGCCACCTTGCTCTTCTACATGACCGAGGAAGCGCAGGAAGGGAAGAAGGCCTTCCTCGAAAAGCGCCGTCCGGATTTCAGCAAGTTTCCGCGGTTTCCCTGACGCTGTCCCGCCATGACCAGTGAGCCGTCCGTTTCGCGTTGGCAGGTGTGGGTGCTGGCGGCCCGTCCCAAGACCCTCTGGGCCTCGGTGGCGCCGGTCATTGTCGGCGCGGCGGTGGCGGTGCGCGACCATCAGTTTCATTGGCCGGCGGCGTTGGCGGCGTTGGCCGGCGCGGTGCTGATTCAGATCGGCACCAATCTCGCCAACGACCTCTTCGATCATCTGCGCGGCACCGACACGTCCGACCGCCAGGGCCCGCTGCGCGTCACGCAGGCGGGCTTGGTCACCCCGGCGCAGATTCGTAACGCCATGATCCTGGTGTTCGGCGTTGCCTTCCTGATCGGCATCTATCTGGTCGCGCGCGGCGGCTGGCCGATTGTCTGGATCGGTCTGTGCTCGATTGCCGCGGCGATCCTTTACACCGGAGGGCCCTATCCCTTTGGCTACTATGGCTGGGGCGATCTGTTTGTCTTCCTCTTCTTCGGTCCGGTGGCGGTGGTCGGCACTTACTATGTGCAGGCATTGTCGATCGTGCCGGCGGTCTGGTGGGCCAGCATCCCGATGGGAGCGCTGGCAACCGCGATTCTGGTGGTCAACAATCTGCGTGACATCGACACCGACCGTCGCGCGGGCAAAAAGACCCTGGCGGTGCGTCTGGGGCGGTTCGGCAGCATCGGCGAATATGTGCTCATGCTTCTGTTGTCGGCGCTGGCGCCCTTGGCGATGGTCATGACCGACACCGCCGGTCCCTGGACATTGCTGTCATCGCTGGTCATCGTCGTCTTCATTCCCTTGAACATGAAGTCGCTGCGCTCCCAGTCGAAGCCGATGAAGTCGGGGGCGATCCTCAACGACTTCCTGGCGCGCACCGCGCGGCTGAAACTGGTTTACGCTCTCGTCTTTGCCGTGGGGATCAACCTGTGAACATCGAATCGGTCCAAGTCATCCCTTACCGTCGGGCGCTGCCGCGTCCGATCACCACCGCGCATGGGCAATACCGCGAGCGCGAAGGGATTGTGTTGATCCTGCGCGATGAGTCGGGCCGGGTCGGGATCGGCGAAGCGGCGCCGCTGGCCGGCGTGTCGACGGACACATTTGCGGAGTGCGCCGCGGCGTTGTCCGGCCTGATGACAGCGGGCCGCTCACGCCTTGATCCCGCACACTGGTTCTCGGATTTCTCGCACCCGATCATCTCGATGCCGCCCGCGGCGCGGTTTGCCGTCGCCTGCGCCCTCGGCGAGCTGAAAGCCAAGTCGGTCGGTCTCAGTCTGTGTCGGACGTTGTCGGGTGAGGAAACGTGCGCGAGAGTTCCCATCAACGGTCTGTTGAGCGGCGCCACGGTCGGGGAGACGCAGACGCGGGCGACGGCGCTGGCCGCCGCGGGGTACCATGTCTTCAAGCTCAAAGTCGGTTATGACTCGCCGTTCGACGATGTCCGTCGGATCATTGCCGCGTGCGAAGCCGCCCCTGACGTCCTCCTGCGTCTGGACGCCAACGCCGGCTGGACCGCCGCGTGGGCCGAGGACGTTCTCTCACGGATTCCGCTGGAGCGGCTGGATTTCATCGAGCAACCCTTCCCGCGCGGGCAGTGGGAGGCGGCGCAGGCATTGGCGCACCGCTTCGGCATTCGTCTGGCCCTTGATGAAGAAATCCAGACCATCGCCGAAGCCGATCACCTGATTGCGCAACGCGCCTGCGATGTCCTTGTGCTCAAGCCGATGGTGATCGGGCATCTGTATCAATGCTTTGTGACAGCCCGGCGCGCCCAACAGGCGGGCATGCAGGTGATCTACACATCGTCATGGGAATCCGATATTGGTGTCGCAGCGACACTTCACCTGGCGGCGGCCCTTGGTCCG
This sequence comes from bacterium, assembly GCA_035559435.1. Classification (NCBI taxonomy): domain Bacteria; species bacterium. The sequence continues at coordinate 27,256 of DATMBC010000100.1, read as the reverse complement.
CATCCGCCGGCGATGGGACTGTCGACGGCCGGCATGATCGCCGACGGCATTCTCCGGACACCGCTTGCCATCGACAGTGGTTATCTCGCAGTCCCCGACGGCCCGGGGATGGGAGTCGAGCCGGTGGAAGAGCTGCTGGCAGACTGACAGGTCGCCCATGACCACCATCGAGTATCCGACCATACGCTGGGCGCGCGCGATCCCCGATCATCCCGCGGTGATCACCGCGGGCCTCGTTGTCACTTACCGCCGGCTGGAGGCGCTGATCGGCTCTGCCGTGGGAACGCTGCGGCAACATGGCGTCGGACCCGGCGACCGGGTGGTGGTCTGCGGCGTCAATTCCCTCGATTGGATTGTGACGGCGCATGCGCTGATGCGACTGGGCGCGACCCTGATCGCGGCGCGCACACAACTGCTGCCGACCGAGGCGCGCGCGCTGATGGAGCGCTTCCATCCACGACTGGTGCTCTGCGACCCGGCGCTCCAGGATCGCTGGCCGTCGTCGTGGCCGTTGACAGTCATATCACAACCGTCGTCGGCCAGCGACGTGCCGGCAGAGATCGATCCTGATTCCCTCTGCACCATTGTCTTCACCTCCGGCTCGGGAGGGGAGCCCAAGGGCATCGGCCTCACGTTTCGCAATCATCTGGCCGGAGCGCTGGCCTCGGCGCTCAATCTCGGCGTGCAACCCGATGACCGCTGGCTGCTGAATCTGCCCGCCTTCCACATCGGCGGCCTGGCGATCATTCTGCGCGCCGCCATCTATGGGACAACCGTAGTGGTGCATGACCGTTTCGATCCCGCCGCGACTTGGCGGGCCATCCGCGAGGACCGTGTGACGCAACTGTCGCTGGTGGCCACCACCCTGCGGCGGTTGCTCGATGTGGAGCCGGAGTCTCGCTGCCCTGGGTGGGTGCGTTCGGCGCTGGTGGGCGGCGGTCCGGCGCCCTCCGCGCTTCTGGATTCCGCGCGCGATCGTGGTTTCCCGGTCCTGCCAACCTACGGCATGACGGAGACCGCTTCGCAGATCGCCACCCTGGCGCCGTGGGCGCCGCCGGCCAAACGCCACACCGCCGGTATGGCCTTGCCGCTGGCGGAGATCGCGATTCGCGACGAACATGGCCAGGCCGTCGCGGCCGAATGCGAGGGACAGATTCATCTGCGCGGGCCGATGGTGGCATCGGCGTACTTCGATCGCGCCGGCGCGGCGCGCCCGCTGGCCGGCGCCGACGGCTGGATGCCGACGCGCGATGTCGGTTCTCTCGACCAGGATGGCTATCTGACCGTGCATGGACGCATCGATCAGGTCATTATATCCGGCGGCGAGAAGATTCATGCCGAAGAGATTGAGAATGTGCTGGCGGAGATGGCGACGGTGATACGGGCGGCGGTGGTGGGCGTGCCCGATGCCGAGTGGGGGGAGGCTCCGGCCGCGATGATCGAACGCGTCCCCGGGAGCGCCGATTCCGTTGAGGATGTCCGCGCCTTCCTCGCCGTACGGTTGCCGCGCTTCAAGCTGCCGCGGATCATCGAGTTCGTGGATGGCCTGCCCACGCTGCCCTCCGGAAAGCCCGACCGACAGGCGTTGCGCGAACGCTATCTCACGCGATAAACCAGCCGTGTCGAACTCGTCTGCTCGAAGTCGTGCAGATTCAGATACACCTGCCCGTCGGGGCCGTACATCTGCGCATACAGCCGTCCAATCGGCCCCAGATCGAAGACCAGCGAGTCGCGCACGATCGCGTCGCAGGGATCGTCGTGGGCGTCGTGCCACAGATAGAGATTCGCCTGCACCGGGTACGATTCCATGAACACCGCCGGCGTCATGAGCAATTCGTAATCATGCCCGCGGCATCCGCCGCCGGAGGAGATGATCAGGTGCAGACGCGCTCCGTGGATCTCCGCCTGTTCAATGGTGAAGGCATCATGGCGCAGATCATCGGGCGAGCGGTTGGTGATGACCACCGCCGTGTCTGCCGCCGGACGGGCGCTGATCCCGTGGTCGAAGGCGGCGGTCAGCGCCGCGAAGACCAGCAGACTCGCGCACCATGGCCGCGGCTTAATCAAAGTCGTTGACACTTCCCATAAACAGGATCAGCCCCGATTCGCGGTCGGCGATGGCGCAGAAGAAGGGGCGATCCACCAGCATCCGGAAGTGACCGACCGGCTGGATGTCCGACGTGATGCCGACCTCGACGGCGGTGACCGCGGCCGCCACCGTTCCTTCCTCGTTGACTTCCATAATCGTCTTGTGCAGCACCTTGCTGATGAAGGCGTTGGCATCCGGCAAATCGATCATGCGTGTGAACTCGGCTCGATTTGGTTCGAACGCCGAGGGCATGCCCATCGTGCGCAGCGGGCCGACCAGGTCCTTCTCCCATTCGAGCTTGAATCGCGGCAAGTGGATTTCCCCCTTACGGTCGGCGAGCCGGCCGGTCAACTGGCGCCAGCGCTCCGCCGTCAGGGTGTTGAGAAAGGCGGCCAGTCCGGTATCGGCGCGCGGCAACACGACATACATCCCGAACCGTTGCGACTTGCCGTAGGGCAGACGCACCGCCTGAATGGTCTCATCCTCGTAATAATCGAACTCGCCTTCCTGCCACATGAACCGCCGCTCCCGGGCGCCGGCGGGAAAGTGGAATTCGCGTTCGTAGCTTTTGGTGGAATCGAATCTGTAGGTCCAGGTCCCCTTGAAGTAGATGGCGTTGATGAGGTAGAGAATGGTGCTGGGGTCGATCCGCTCAATGATCTTGTCAATCTTGCCGCGCGTCTTGCGCTCAACCCAGCCATTGATCGAGTCCGCCGCCGCCGGTTGGTCGAAATCCAACTCGGTGAGGCGGGCATCGAATGCCTCGATGTTCAACGCCAGGAAGGCCGAATCGAAGGGCAGGCCGAGACGCGCCCACAGTGAATTGGCGATGTCGAGCGTGACATCGGACTTCGGGTCGGTCAAAAACTCGCGCAACGCCCGATGCGCGGCGCTCAATTCCTCGCGGGTCATACCGGTGACCTGCAGAACATCGGCCATCTCGGCGGCGGTGGTTCCGTCAGCGCCGTTATACGTCATCGCCAGCGCCATGGCGACGCTGGCCGGCGAGATCAGCGTCTGGTCGGCCCCGCCGACGCGCAAAGTGGACAGCAACTCGAATCCAAAACGGTTGGTGGCGTCGGCCAGACGGGGGTCAATCTGGCCGGCAGGGACGGGGGGATTGTCTCCGTTGGCGGATGTGCCGGCAACTTGCTCCCGGCCGCAGGCGGCCAAGAGACAGACGGACAAGAGGATGACAATCAACTGCTTCATGACTCCCTCCTTTGCTTCGAGGGATTCTACCAACGAGCTGCGCCGTTATTCCCACGATTTCTTCCCGACCGCGGGCCACAGGTTTCGGCATCAAAAGCGTGGATTCATCCGGCGCGCTTGCGCACCTTGGGCGCACCGAACCGGAGGATGGCATGGCGCAGACGTTTTCCTTTGATATCACATCCAAAGTCAAAATGGACGAGGTCCATAACGCCGTCAATCAGACGCTCAAGGAACTATCCCAGCGCTTTGACTTCAAAGGGACCAAAAGCGAAGTCAATTTGAACCAGAAGGATCACACGATCACGATCGTGGCCGACGACGAGCTCAAATTGAAGAACATCATCGAGATTCTCAAGCTCCGCCTGGCCAAACGCGAGATTTCCCCCAAGGCGCTGGCATTCGGCAAGGTCACCGCCTCGTTTGAAGGAACGGTGACGCAAGTGGTGACCGTGCAGTCGGGACTGTCGAGTGATCAGTGCAAGGAAATCGTCAAGATCATCAAGGAACAGAAACTGAAGGTCCAAGCCACGATCCAGGAGTCACAGGTGCGCGTCACCGGCGCCAAGAAAGACGATTTGCAATCGGTGATTCAGACTCTGCGCGACAAGGATCTGCCCTACCACATCGAATTCGCCAACTACCGCTGACGGCGCCGCGCGAAGCGGTCCGGCGACAGGAGCGGGCTGGCCAGGGGCGGCGTTTCGCCCGCCAGGATCGCGGCGATGAGTCGTCCGGTGATCGGACCGAGGCTGAATCCCATCATCGCGTGCCCGGCCGCTACCGCGAGGTTGTCAAACTGCCTGGTCCGTCCGATATACGGCAGTCCATCCGGCGTCACCGGGCGCAATCCCCGCCATGGCGCCACGCCCGCGAAGTCCGCCGGCGAAAAATCGGTCAGATGCTGGCAGGCGGCGCGGATAATGCGGTTGACACGCCGCGTCGTTATTGATTCGTCCAACCCGGCGATCTCCATCGTTCCGCCAAAACGCAACGCCGCGCCCATCGGCGTGATGGCCACCCGTGCCTCGGAGAGAATCGCCGCGATCTTTGGACGTCGCGGTGGATGGGTGAGCGTGACGCTGTACCCCTTGCCCGCCTGAATCGGAATGTCCAGATCGAGTCCGCGCGCCACCCGCGGCGACCAGGATCCGGCGCAAATCACAAATTGATCCGCTTCGCGTTCGCCGCGCGCGGTCAGGGCGGCGCTCACCCGACGGCCGTCGGTCCGCCATCCGGTCAGTTCGGTCCCCCATTCAATGCGCACGCCCCATCGCTCGGCCAGGCGGCGCAGTCCGGCCATGAAGCGATTCGGCGAGAGGAAGTAGTCCTGCGGGTAGTGGACGCCACCGACGACATTGAGGTTCAGATCGCCATACAGCTCCCGCGCCCGCCGGGCATCGACCACGTCGGCGGTCAGCCCCACCCGACGCGCCAATTCGGCGGTCTGCGCTTCCTGCGCCAGTCCGCGCTCGGTGCGGCAGAGATTGATGACGCCGTCGCGTTTCAAGGCGCAGTCGTCGCCGATCTCGGCGAGCAATTCTTCGTAGCAATCGCGGCTGGCCAGATTCAAGTCGCGGATCAACGGCGCCGCGCGCAACACATGCTCCGTGGTGGCCGAACGCCAGAAGCGCCAGGCCCAGAACCACAGCTCGCCGCTGGGTCGGGGCCTGATGTGAAAGGGGCCTTCCGGGTCAAAGAGGTATTTGATGCCGAGTTTGATCATCCCGGGAGAAGCCAACGGCACAATGTGGCTGGGGGTAATCAAACCGGCGTTGCCGAAGGAACAACCCTCCTCGTCGGCGGCCCCGCGCTCGATCACCGTCACGGTGAATCCACGCCGCGCGCCGTAACAGGCCGTCGACAACCCGACCACGCCGGCGCCGACAATGAGAATGCGCTCGCTCATGGTGAAAACCTCGCATGACCGGACCGGCGGGGCAATGAAAAGCTCTCCGAACTGGAGCAAAACGCCAACGTCCTGATCTTCCCCGACCGGCCATCGGAGGATGTCGCCGTCGGTCCGTTTCTGTGGGCACAGGCCTCCCGGCGCATCTGCTGCATTACGGCGCCACCGTCAAACATCGGGTTCGCCTGACCGCCATCGGTGTGGTCGAAGCCGCAACGCTCCGCCAAACGGGCGATACCTTCAGCTTCGGGACGGGGACGTAGGAGGTCGTAAAGAGACTGTGGGGGCGGGAGGTACGGCATCGGAGAGGGAGGGACACGCACCGTCGTCACTTCCAACTTGTCAGCGCGCCATCGATTCTGCCGTAAGGGCCTGACTCCCTGATACTTATAACCAAGTTCAGAAGCGATCTTTAGTCGTCAGAAGTGTTTCAGGCTTTCATTCTCGTAGCTTCAATTCAGCTTCCCTGATCGTAGCTCCTCGAATCAGACTGAGCGTATGGCAGACTTACTTCACGGACAGCCGTGGCAGGAGTTGCAGCATTGCGACAACGTGTCTTTCAATCACGGTTTGTTCAGCCGGCGAAAGTTCGCCGTACCCCGTCAAGGCATGCGGCCTGCTGTCCTCGAGCACCGTCCACAAATATGACCGCATGGCCTCGACAACTTGACTCTCATCCACGCGGCGCGGTTCCAACTCGAGGGCTTGGAACATTGCTTCGTTGGCGCGTCGCAGGGCGCTGACGGCTTCGAGCAGGGCCCTCCTCTTGCCGGGCGTATAGCTCGCGTGCACCCTCTCAGAAATCCTGTCGGGTCTGTTCCGATTCAGCAAGTCCTCAAGTTGATCCAGCGTGTCTTCCATCACCTGGGCCGTTGCCGACAGGCTGCGTCTATGGTTGTCCGGGAGCCTCATTATTTCTTCTCACGCGATTCGTTGCCCCGCACAATGAGCACACTGCAAGGCGCGTTTTCGCTGATGCGATCAGCAGTGTGTCCCAGGAAACGGCCCCAGAGTCCGGAATGCCCCCGGTTGCCCAGCACGATCAGGTCCACCCCAGCCTCCTCGGCGTATTCGGCGATCGCCTTCGCAGGATGCCCGGCTCGGCAATCCGTCTGCACCTCGACTCCCTCCCGCGCGGACATCTCGCGGATTTCGGCTTCGAGCTTCATCCAGTACCTGTCGGTCGCGGATTTCTCTTCCTCTATTTCGTCAACAGTTTCAGGATAGTGGGGAAGCGATCCCCGAACCCAGAGCGCGCGCAAAGAGGCTCCCGTCAGCTTCGCCAGATTGATGGCATACTTCAACGCCAGTTTGGAGCCATCGGAACCATCGTATCCCACGAGCAACTTTCGGATCATGACTCACCCTCCGATATGGCGGCTGTCTGATTCTTTGCTTCTTCTCCGTTCGCGCCTTGCAACAAACGCCCCCACGCATGCATAGTCGTGGTCTTCGGCTGGAAGAAGCGCTGTGCGATCATTGTTGGAATTACGGCGCTCAAGATGACGACGGTGACGAGTATCGTGTACTGCCGCTGGTCTATGATCTTGTTGTTCAGCCCGAAGAGCGCCGAGATTGTGCCGAAGGTCAGGCCGGTTGCCATCAGCAAAGTTGTGTAATTGGCTTCGCGCGCCCGCATTTTGAAGCCGCGCGCCAACGGCCAGACGCCCACGACCTTTGAGGCCACCTTGATCAACAGAAGAATCCCGATAATACCCAGTCCCGCCCACAGGGCCGAGGCCGAGACGTAGAGGCCCGCCTTGATGAAGTAGAATGGCGTGAACATCGCAAAGGCGATGCTGCGCATTCGGATCACCAGTGTCTTGTCCCGCAAGAATACACCCGCAACGACAAGCCCTACCAGGTACGCGGGAAGTACGGCTTCACTTTTTGCCGTTGTCGCCAAGCCGCCCAGAAAAAAGAGGATCAGGAGGATGAATTTGACCTCCGGCTCACTGACGCGCGTCGCGCCCAAGTGCACGATGATGGCCTTCGTCCACTTGGGCATAAACCAGAGCATGACGGCGCTGACGACGACGAATACCAAAAGCCAGATGTTGAAGTCCGCGAACAAGACTCCCAACGCCAGGACGGTCCCGAAATCCGTGATGAAACACGCGGCCAGAATCATCTTTCCCATGGCGGTGTCATTGAACCCGCGCTCGATCATGACCGCGTACACGACGGCCACGGACGTTGTCGATAGCGCAATCCCGGCAATCTGTGACTGTTGCAGTGTCCAGCCCAGCACGAATTGGGCAAAGCCCCAGACGCTCAAAAAGGGGAGAAAAAAGGAGAGGGCGCCGATGCTCAGGCTCGCTTTCAGGTTTGTCCGCAAGGAAACGGGATCGATTTCCGCCCCCGCAAGGAAAGTGAGAACCCCGCTGCCCAGCATGGCCAGGAAATTGATCCACTCGGTGGTCTTGTACAGCCCCAGGAGGTTGCCCGCCATCACGCCCACGAGGATCTCGACCAAAGCGACGGAGATTCCAAGGCGGATCGAGATCAGGCTGGCCAGAAGAGCCAGTCCCATCCAGATTGCAGCAACGAACCAGATATTATCCATCGGCTCTCTTTGTATTGGACAGCGGGTGCTTCACTCGCCCCAGACAGACGGACGACACTCATTCCAACTCAGCGACCCATCAACAGCCCCATCAACACGAATAGCAGTGCGGCAGCCGGGAGCCCAACCATGTATAATGCGTCTGCGACGCCCGCGCTACACGACATCCGGGGCGCGTCGCGACGCGGCACCATCGGATACGCTAATGCCACGGTCCCACAGGGTTTTCGGCAGCACGGCAGTCGACTCGCAAGACTCACTTTACGATCCCGAGCGTCTGCAAAGCCTTCTGAACCGCGCGCTTCTCGATCACGCCAGATTCCCGACCCGACAGCGCCGAAAGGACGGCGACTGCCTCATTCCCGCCGATTCTCCCCAGCGCTCGAATGACCTCTGCTTTCAGGTAGTGATCCCGAGATGTCCGAACGATCTCAATGAGGTGCGGGATGGCTTCGCGCGCCTGCAGCTCGCCCAGCAGCGCGGCCGCTCGGAGAGGAGTTTCGGGTTCAGGGCTGTGCAGCGACCGAATGAGCTTTTGGACGAATGGCTCGTCAGCCAATTCGTGCTGGCTCGCCCCGCAGTTCGGGCAGACAACCGTTTCCTTCGAGGTCTCACGCCAGCATCGGCCACAGAACCACCTCATCGACGCACCGCCTCAGCCTCGCGGCTGCTGGCGCGTTGGCTGCCGCTTGCAACATTCCCAATGCCGGCATTCTTGAAAGCGGCGAGTCCGGCAAATTGCGCCTTTCCTCCAAGCTCCTCCTCGATTCTGAGCAATCGATTGAACTTCGCGATCCGCTCCCCCCGGCACCCTGAGCCCGTTTTCAGATGCCCGGCTCCGACCGCCACCGCCAGATCGGCGATGAACGTATCCTCGGTCTCGCCCGAGCGGTGTGAGACGAAACAGTTGTAGTCGTGGGTTCTTGCCAGAGCGATTGTTTCCAGCGTTTCGGTCACCGTACCTATTTGATTCAGCTTGATCAGCACTGAGTTTGCAATTCCGTTGTCGATTCCATGCTGCAGGAGCGCGGGATTGGTGCAGAAGTTGTCGTCGCCCACCAGTTCGAGTCGTGAGCCCAACTCTCTGCTAAGCGCCCTCCAGCCCGCCTCGTCGTTTTCGGCCATACTGTCCTCCAGGAGCACGATCGGATACTGACGGGCCCAGTCGGCCCAGTGCCTGACCATCTGCTCCGAGGTTTTGATTGACCGATCCGATTTGAAGAAACAGTAAACTCCGTCATCCCACATTTCGCTTGTTGCGGGATCAAGGCATAGAGAAATGTCGCGCCCCGGTGTGTAATCGGCCGCCGTGATGGCCTCCAGAATCAACTCAACCGCTTCCGTATTTGACTGAACGTTGGGAGCGAAACCCCCTTCATCCCCGACGCCGGTGCTGTATCCCTTTTTTCTTAAGAATCTGCCTGAGAGCGTGAAACGTCTCAATGGCCATGCGGATCGCATCGCGAAAGCTCGACGCATGATGAGGCGCGATCATGAACTCCTGAAAATCGATATTGTTGTCGGCGTGCTTCCCTCCGTTGATCACGTTAAGACAGGGGACCGGGAGAAGACACGCCATGTCGCCACCGAGGTACTGATAGAGCGAGCGGCCCTGCGCCTGCGCGGCCAACCGCGACGCGGCCATTGACACAGCCAGGATGGCATTCGCCCCGAGCGACCTCTTGTTGCGCGTGCCATCCAACGCAACCATGGCCGCGTCGATACCGCGCTGGTCGGTGGCTTCCATTCCGGTGATTGCGGGAGCGATGACTCGATTCACGTTTTCGACTGCTTTGAGCACGCCTTTGCCGGCATATCGGCCCTTGTCGCCATCGCGGAGTTCGTGCGTTTCTCGTTCGCCGGTCGAGGCGCCTGACGGGACCATCGCGGAAGCGATAGCTCCGGAATCGAGAGTTAACTCCGCCTCCACCGTGGGGTTCCCGCGTGAATCGAGCACTTCTCGTGCCCGCACTTGTGCGATCTTCATATGAATTCAGCTCCAATGTTCAACTTTTGTCCTTGGACGACTACTTGCCCGCCGCGTAGCGAATGATGTGCATCTTTTCTTCGGTGATGAGTCCCCCGCACCCCGCTTCCTCAAAGAGATCATCGACTGCCTTGATGAAGTTGTCGATCCGTTCAATCGTGTCGACGATTTCGATGATGATCGGCAGGTCTTCCGACAAGCGAAGGATCTTCGCGGTGTGGATGCGGCTCGCCGCACCAAATCCTTCGATGCCGCGCAACACGGTGGTGCCCGCCATGCCGACTTCCTTGGCCTTGTAGATAATCTCTTCGTACAGCGGTCGGTGATGCAGTCGATCCGACTCCCCGATGAAGATGCGCACGAGCTTGCCTTCGCCTTCGAGTTTCATGGCAGCCTCCAATCCTAGAATTGTGCTCCGATCAGACCGCCGACCCAGGTGGCCCCCAGGCAATTCAGAAGCATATACGCGACATTTGCCGACGCCGTCATGTAACCGCCGGACCGGATCAACGGGATGGTTTCATAGCTGAACGTGGAAAACGTGGTAAACCCTCCCAACATCCCGATTGTCAGAAACAGACGAAGCTCGGGATTCACTGCGAATCGTTCCTGGAAAAACGTCATGAGGAATCCGATCAGAAAGCATCCCAACGTGTTGACCAGAACTGTTCCATACGGAAACTGCGAACTCATGAAGCGGTAGACCGCGCCGGAGAGCAAATACCGCGCCGTCGCGCCGAGCCCACCCCCGGCGAACACAACGAAATACCGCGCCACGAACCGAGTCCCCTCCCAAAAAAGAAATGACTCCCTCTCTCATACCGCCTGTGAATGAGAGCAGGAGTCATCAACCGCGAATTGCGACGCGGTGCTTGTCGAGGCGGACGCCCCGCGGGTGAACTCCATCACCCGTCCTCATTATACTACAGTTTCCCGCCGAGGCCCGTCAACACATTCCGGATGTTCTGCAGACGCTCCTCCGCCTGCTTCATCAAAGGCAGCTCCCGTTCAACCATCGCGACATTCTCGCGGCGGCGCTGCAACGTTGACCTGATGGCGTCATGTGTGGCGGCCAGGGTGTCGGCAAAGCGCTCGTCAAGGGAGTCGCCGTAGATGCGAAATGTCTCGTTGATGCTCTGGAGGAGCACCCAGCGGAGATTCTCGACATTGGTTACAACCAGCGTCTCTATCTCTCTCTCAAGACGCTTGGCGCGTTGCCCTTGTCTATACTCATGCGGAATGAAACTCTCCCATCGGTGTTTCTGCATCGCGGTCAGACCGGCGACCCACTCCTGACTGATCCAGTAGGGCAACCGTGTCAATCGAAGTGCCCCGCCGCCCGGCGCCTCGGTGTGCGCGATCCCGAATGAGTCACTGGCTGCCGTCCGGATCCGTTCGATGATCCCGTTGAGTTTCTCATCGTGTCGACCGAGCACCTCTCCGATGCGCGCGCGGAGTCGTTCCATCGTCTGGACAAAGCATTGCTCAAAGTAATCTGAGATTGCACGCGAAAGACCGGCTTCGGAGGACTCCTGTTGACCCGACGCGGCGCCGAAGGGCGCGACGTTTTGAAGGATGGTTCTGATGTGGACTCGCGATTCCTTCCGAAGGGTCTCCGCCTGCGCCTCGAGCTCATCGATGACACGCTTCTGATCCCCGGCCAGCTGATCCGCGGTCGAAATGCGCTCCACTTGGATCTTCTCAAGTTCCTCCGCAAACATTTGAAGGCGGGATCCGAGTTGCGCGAGAGGCATTTCCAGGCTCTTGGTGGTCAACCGGAGCCGGAGGAGAGTATCCAACAAGACACTCGAGAATTTCAACCTCACGGCGTCGAGAAGCGCCGGCCTTTTCTCTGTGTCGAGAAAGCGGATCAAATGCTCTGCCAGGTCGGCGACGCCACTTTCCCGCCAGCGCGCCTTGTCCCTCCTGGCTCGAGCGTCCAATCCCATTGTTGCGGAGAGGCAAAACACCGGCGTGTCCTTGTTGAGTGCGCTCTGTTGTTCGAGCGTCCTTCGAAGAAAGGCGAGGGCTGTGCTTAACTCCTCTGACGTGACTCTGTCAATCTTGTTGAGGACCAGAAAGAGCCGGGGAATCTGCGGCCGTACCCTGGCCAGATACTGAACCTCCGCCTCAGTCGGCGGGAGATCAGCGGACAGTACGAATATCCCTGCGTCGCAATGGGGAAGGAAATTGACGGCGGTCTCCGTGTTGTGGCGCAGCGTCGAGCCGATGCCCGGTGTGTCGATCACCACGACCCCGTCGGCCAAGAGCGCTTCCGGGTAGACAACCGTCACGCGCGAGATGCGCCGGCGATTTTCCGGATTGCCTGTCTCACTCACCAAATCGGTCAGTCTATTGCGTGCCTCTTCGCTGCACGAGACGCTAACCGTCTCGGTCCTCTGACCGTCTTCGTATTCAATCGTGAGACGGAAATCGGAACCCGATCGTACAAGCGTTGGAACCGCGGTCACGGGCACAATCCCGGTTGGGAGGACCGTGTCGCCAATCAGTGCGTTGATCAACGCACTCTTTCCGCGCTTGAACTGGCCCAGCACTGCAAGGTGGAACACGCCGCCGACCAAGCGGTCATGCAGTTCCCCGATTCGGGCCATCGCACTCCCAAAGTCTCCCCCCAGACCCGCCAGGCAATCGATTGATTCGCGCAGGAGATTCGCCGTGGCCCGCGCCTGATGGGAGGACATTTCATCGCCCCACGACTGAGCGGGAATGCTGCTGCTTATTCGGTTTGGGTCGGACTGCGGGGATTGCACAACAGCTGTGCTCCTCTCGGCGTCGCAAGACGGCGTCAAGGAGTCATCAGCCAAAGGCAGTTTGGGCAGACTCCATTGCCCTGAGTCCTGATCAAGATACGTACGGGCGGGGCCACGCGCAAGATCGCACGAAGGGGCGCAGAATCGCATTTGCGCTTTCCCGCCGCGATCCGTTTTCGGAACTTGGCCAGGAAGGGAGCCGCGTCTTTCCCGTCTTGATGGCTGCCATGCCCACCGATCCTTTCCATCTCTCCTTGCTCGCGTCCCTCATCCTGCTCGCGGCGGTTCTTTATTCCTCGGTCGGTCATGCCGGTGCTTCCGGTTACATAGCGGCGATGGTGCTGTTCGGCGTGGCGACTCCGATGATCAAGCCCACAGCCCTCGTCCTCAACATCCTCGTAGCCTGCGTCGGAACTTGGCGCTTCGCATCGGCAGGACAGGTTCCCTGGAAGCTTCTCGGCTCCCTCTGTATCGGCTCCATCCCGGCGGCCTTTCTCGGCGGCTGGATTGCGCTTCCTCCTCGTATCTACGAGCCAATGCTGGCTGCCTGCCTTGTGCTTGCGGCGTTGCGTCTGATCTTTGCCGAGGGCGATACGGCCCCGCGCGCCCACCCGCCCCTCTGGGGTTTCATCGCGTTGGGTGCGCTGCTTGGTTTCGTATCCGGCCTCACAGGCATCGGCGGCGGCATATTCTTGTCTCCCATCCTCATACTGACTGGATGGGAAAACCCGCGCCGCACGGCCGCAACATCCGCGCCCTTCATTCTGGTCAATTCAATATCCGGGCTTCTCGGCCATGCCTCTTCAATGCAACACATTCCCGCTCAGGCGGCGCTACTGGCGATCGTGGCTCTGTGCGGCGGCCTGTTCGGCTCCTGGCTGGCGGTTAAGAAGCTTCGCTTCCCGGCGCTCAGACGAATTCTCGCGTTAGTCATGCTGGTCGCCGCCTCGAAGTTGGTGGCGGAGCTGTTCAGAGTCGAGTAACGCTGACCGCGGAATCCTACGCGGGCATCGCCCGTGAATGAGCGCAAGAATGAAATTCAGAGCGGGATTGCTCGAACGGACCCAGCTTCTCCTGCGGCTTGCCATGTACGCGAAGACCACATGAGACAGTGCGGCGTGATGACTGAGATCGGAGAGGGAGGATTCCAGCACGGTGTGTCCCCGAACTGCTTGCAACACAGACGGTTCCATCGTAACGCTGCGATGGCCAATCGCGCAGACTTGCCTCAGGAAGTTGCTTTGAGTTGTCGTGAACGTGCCGGGATTTCATTCTCATTGCTTCAATTTCGCCTCCAGAAAGACTTCACAACTCCGCGGTCAGCATGCTTGGCTCGGTGCTCCTTGAACAAGACATCCTCTGGGCCTCGCGGGGGCGATGATCCGGTTCGAAGGATCCAAGTCATGAATTGAAAGGGAATAGGCAGACACTTCGCCGGTAATGCAATTGATCGTGCACACCTCGAAGCGTGGATCGGGAGGATCAAATTATGACCGATCGGTCTGTATGAGATGGATTTTCTCGTTCTGGGGTTGAATCTGCGTGACAGCGTCGCGGAGGGGTGGGGAGTACATTAGGGCTACTGCGACTATGTGGTGAGGACATTCCGGGTGTTCTCACGTCTAGGCATCGCGATTCTTGATCGCTTCACAGGAAGGAGGTGAAAGCGAATGAAGAAGGCCGGAGTCGTGCTCGGTGTTCTCTTGGTGCTGAGCATCATCGTGCTGGATGGGGTTGCGCTGTTGACAGCCACGACAGCGAGGGCCACCGATGGGGGATCAACGTTTTCTGCCGGCGATGTGATCAATCAGGGTGGCCAAATCGTCGGCTGCCGTTGCCCACGGTTGCGTGGCCCGTGTGTTTGCCAGTACGACGATGTTCAGAAGTGAAGTGAAATCGGCGTAATGCGCCACGGGGCTCCGGGGTGCATGCCCCCGGACGCCTCGGTGGTTTCGTCCTCAACAAGGAGGCCGGCCGTGTTGGTATTCTTGATGATCGCCGCTATTCCGTTTGGCAACGCATTCAGGATCGATACATCGTACACGTTGCCGCCGTCGATACAGGTGTCGGGCGAGCACGGCTGGAGCGAGTGGAGTTTTTGTACCGTGGCTCCAGAGGGAGATCGAATCGCGCTCATAGTTCCGACCCGTCATGAAGTTGTGACCTATGAACTCAATTCGGGACACCAATCTGTGGCGGTCAAACACACCGCGGGCGCTGCGTTGGCATCACACGAGTCGGGCGAGGCGCTTGAGGGTTTTGACTGGCAGACATTTGTCAAGACGGTGGCGCGGCAAGGGCGCAATCCGGACCAGGTCAATATTCCTGTCGCAGTTGCCTTTGATCGTAGCGGTCGGTTGATGGTCAGCGATGCCGGAAACCGGCGGCTAAGCATGTTCGCGAGACATGGGGATGTCGTCAGTTCTTTCTTGTTTGGCGCGGATGAGGATGTTCCGTCGACCATGCGCTTGGCGTCGCATGGAAACATTCTTTGTGCCAACCTGCGCCTGGACCGCAAGCAACGGCTCAACGCCGGCCATCACTGCAATCTCTACACGCCTTCCGGCAATCATTTGCTGGCGTTGGCCTACACGCCTTCCATTGCGTTCGAACGGAATCTGTGGGTCGGGGTTGCCGCCACGTTTGATGTCGACACAGCCGGCACAATATTTCAAACCTTCACGTGTGATCCGACGGTCCACGTCTATGACCAGAGCGGACGTGAAGTCAGGTCCTTCGGCGCCAGCCCAACTTGGTTTGTCGGTCCTCCGGTGCTTTCGCCGCCGATCTTTGAGTTGGAGTCGCCGCCTCCGAGTTACTGGACGGCATGGACCCGCCCCATCGGCATCACCTGCATCGACCAGGATCGAGTGCTTCGGACGTCGCTGTCGAACGGCAAGGTTCCGGGAGTGTCCGCCCCGTTCATCATCGATGTGTTCACGAAGGATGGAGAGTTGGTTGCCGAGGGAGTCCCTTCGGATGCGTGGCCGATCGGTGTTGATCGCGATGGCGCCATTTACTTTCTGACGCTCAAAGGCGACCGATTGTTGAAGACTCACGTCAGGGAGAGAATCGTCCCATGAGCACAACACGGTACAAAGTCGCCATCATTGCGCTATTGATCGTCAATGCGCTGCTGTTGGCCAAACAGTTCTCACTGTCAAATCCAGGACAGAAGCCGTTGCTAAAGGAATACGTCTCACGCGCCGCCCTGCCGGCGGTTTCCGTTATCGATCGCACAGGGCGCTCCTGGAGCCTTCGCGAAGTGACGGACAATTCCCCCGCAAGTCTCTTCGTGTTCTTTTCGCCCGCCGATTGTCCCCCATGTTTGGAGGAACGATCTCTCTGGAACCATGTCACCCAGGAGGCGGGGATTCCGGTATTTGGCATTGGCACGTGGCCGTCACCCTCAGAATACTGGGACTGGACCGAACGCATGGAGTTCTCCATGCCGACGTTTCTGGACACGACCTTTACATTGCCTGAGAGCATGGGGCTGCGCGTAATGCCTCTGAAGGTTCTGGTGTCGCAGGATGGTGTCATCCGGTGGGCGGACCCAGCGCGGCTATCGGCCAACGCGGCGGAGGAGTTCAGGGAGGACCTCTCAGATGCGCTGGCTTCGCTACGTTAGTATCGCGGGCGCGCTGATCGTTCCTGTCCTGTGCCGGACGGCGGCTCTTGCAGACAACACGACACATGTGAAGTTCGTGGCGACGCCTGTTGTCGTTGACGGAATTCTTGAAAGTGCCTGGCAGGGCGCAGATTCGATTGTCGAATTCTATCAGGTCCAGCCGCGCGAAGGCGCTCCGGTTTCCGAGCCCACCGTTGCCTACGTCATGCAGACCCAGCAAGCTCTTTGTTTCGCTCTGCGTTGCGGGACCAATGGGCGAACGCCGGACTGCCGTCCCGGATACCGCGACGGTCACGAGGGGGACTATGTCAGTGTCTTCCTTGACACATTTCATGACCGCCGCACGGCATATCGCTTTTCCGTCAATTGCGCCGGCGTCCAGGCGGATGAGATTGTGTCCGCCGATGGCAAGGAGTCGAATGCCGATTGGGATGGCCGCTTTGAAAGCGCGGTCACGCGGGACTCCGCTGGGTATACCGTCGAGATTCGGATCCCCTGGTCGACGCTTCGATACGATCGCAAGAAGGAAGAATGGGGCTTCAATTTGGAGCGCGCGATCCCGCTGAGTGGGGAATTGGCTTTCGCGACGCCCGTTCGTCTGAACGAAGGGTTGAGAGTCTCTGGGTTCCGTACCCTGACTGGACTCAAGCCTGTGGTGCGGGCGTGCGGGATCGAGATCTACCCGCAGGGTTTTTATCGCACCGAGAAATACTTGGACGAGCGATCGGAAACATGGAAGCCGGCGTTGGATCTCAACTGGGCGATCACTTCGTATGCCCGGCTTCAGTCGACCGTCAATTCGGACTTCTCGCAGGTTGAGGCCGATCCATTCGCCCTCAATCTGTCAAAGTACAGCCTCTATTTTCGTGAGAAGCGCCCTTTCTTCGTCGAGGGACAGGAATTCTTCCGGCCGAGCGGCGGTGTCGTGGCCGACATGTTGCAGGTGTTCTACTCGCGCCAGATCGGGCAGAAGCTGCCGGATGGCACGGAGGTCCCGCTTGATGCGGGCCTTCGAATGACGATGAAGTGGCAGAACGAAGAAATCGCCGCGTTGGGAGCCCTGACGGGAGAAAAGACGTACGACGGGTTTTCGGGATTGGGTCGCGAGCCGCGCGCGGGCTTTGGGGTTGCCCGCTGGAACCACCAGTTTGCGACACCGATCACCGGGGCGGTCATGGCGGCGGGCAAGTTTACGGATTCGGTCGATAACAACGTGTTGTCCCTGGACGGGACAGTGTCGACGGCAACGTTGCAGTTCACCACTCAGGTGGCGCGCAGCACATACCTTGGTACTTCGGATTGGGCGGCCAAGTCCTACTTTGGCTACTTTGCCCGCGCCTTTTCGGTCAGCGCATACGCCACGATCATTGGCGATAGGTTTGATGTGTCGCAGATCGGGTTTGTGCCATGGTATGGCCTGCGACGGTACTCGCTTTCGGCGGGACCGACTTTGATCAGCGACTCGGGCACCATCGTCTACGGCAGTGCGCGTCTGACCGCCGACGTCAGCCGCGAATACGGCGAGAGTCGTTACTCCACCAGTTACATTGCGACGCTCGAGGCGTCGTTCCGCAACAACTGGGGGGCGGTCCTCAATGGCCGGATCGGCCGCGAGCGCGAATTGTTCGGCTCGTACAACCCCAGGGCGCTGAGCGTGTCGCTGTCGTCGGATCCGTCGCGGCGGGCTTGGGTCTCGCTGTCGTACTACTCCGTGTACGAGTACAACTATGCCCGTGGCCATTTCGGGCGCAGCGATTACGGCGATTGGTACACTTCCTGGAGGTTCTCGAAGCGCAATTCTGCCTATTTCAATGGCTCCTCCTGGGTCGAACGCGGCCCGGCGGGCGGAGTGGAGGAAGTGACGTTGCGCTTTCGCCCCGGCACCGATTGGGCGATCACGGACGGAATGAACACGAGACTCTATGTGGAGATTCCGGTGACCAAGAGCGATGGGTTGCTCTCATTCCGACTGGGTTGGGCGTTCTCATACAACTTCGCCAATAAGAGTTGGCTGTATCTGGCGTTCAACGACTACCAAAGACGCGAGGACGGCAATTATCAGCCGCGACAGCGGGTTTTTGCGGTGAAACTGAAGTACCTCATCTCGATTTAGACCCTCAGCCCAAGTTACAATCTTCTGTGTCAGACCTTCGTTAGCAGTGAACGCGAAGTTAGCTGGTTGCCGTCGAGGCTCTTCCTCTCCGATTAATTTCTCGAAAGATGGTAATGAGTTAGTGAGGGGGAATGTATGCAAATCGGAGAGGGAGGGATTCGAACCCTCGAACCTCGTGAAAGGTTAACGGTTTTCGAGACCGCCCCGTTCAACCGCTCCGGCACCTCTCCGGCGCGAATATACACGGTTGCGCTCCCCCAAGTCAAAAGGGGCGCGTGATTTTCTCGCGGGTGGTGGCGACGGACTCCGGCGCGGTCAGTTGAGACGGTGGCGGACCTTTTCCCACACCTCGCGGCTGTCGACATCGATCAGCACTTCATCGGATGCGATGGGGACCTCGCGGATATCATTCGGGTTGGACTCGAGCACCGGTGTGGCGCCGACATCGCCGCGCAGACTGACCAGCGACTCCAGATGCTTCAGATCCAGCAGCACCGGATAGCCGCGCTGCCCCTCGTGCACCGGCACGACAATCCCCTTCTTGCCCTTCTGATACTCGGCGACCAGCCGTCCGATTGTGCCGCTGGTGACCAGCGGCATGTTCCCACGCCCGATCAGCACCGCCTGAAACCGCGAGGAGATGTGCGCCAGCCCGCGTTGAATCGACGACGACAGCCCGGCGCGGTGCTCGTTGTTGATGATGATCTTGATGCCGTTGAGGGAAATGCGCTGCACGATCTGCCGGGCATCCTGCCCCAGCACCACAATCAGATCATCCAGCGGCGCGGCGCGGAATTGCCGCACCACCATCTCGAGCAGAAACGCCTGATCGGCCGCCAACAGCGGCTTGGCCTGGCCTGAGTATTTCACCTGGCCGGCGGCCAGGATCAACCCGGCAATCACTTCCGACTCCCCCGGTGAGGGTCCACACCCTCCAATCAGCAGACCCCGTTAGTTTGCAGACCGACGCCCCGGCGGGCAAGAGGAAAAATCGGATGGTTGGATAGCGGTATCGTGAAATCGAAGGCGGGCAATCAGACCTCGAAGAAGGCGCGCGCCTCGGCGGGCAGGTGGGTGCACAACTGCAGACGGCAGGACAACTCTTCCAGTTTCCCCTGCAGGGATTTCAGCATCGTCCAGAGATCTCCATGCGGACGGCCGTGCAGGTCGGGCGAGACCACACACACCAGCTTGCCGGCGCGCAGATGCTGGATGATCAGGCGTTCATCGAACCAGTCGCGCTCGAATGAATCCAGCCAGACTCCCTCGGCCAGCTCATAGAACGCCGGCTGCGGTTCGTGCTCGCTTTGACGGACAAACAGCGGGATCTGCCCATCGAGGTACCCGGCGGTGTCGGCCACCGACATGCCGAAGATATAGGGCACAAGTCCATCCAGATTCGCCAGCGACCGGTGGACCATCCGTGCCAGCCCATCGGCGCAGATGCGCACCGCCATGATCGGAGGATGCCCCGGCCAGACCGGACGCTCGGCGAGGAAGTCATCGAACCGCGGGGAGGCATCGCTTGCCGGACCGGCCGAGATTACCAGACGGCCATTGTGGTCGCGCACCGGCACGACAATCCCCATGCCCGCCTCCAGCGCGCGGTAATACGCCGACGGCAGGTCCCGTTCGCCGGGCATGACAAACCACCCCCCGCAGGCCAGAATTCCCACCCCGCGCGGGTGACTTTCCGCATGTTTCGGATGCGGGCTCACGATGGATATTGATACACGATCGTCGGGAGAGGGTGGCATGAATTCTGACTGTCGACCCGGAGATACAACCGGTGGGGACAACGCCCCACCCACCGGAAGTATCGACCCCGGATGATCCCGCCTTTAGGTCCGTCCCCGGAAGTCCCGGAAATCACCCGAACCGCCAAAGTTGCGGCCTTGGCCCTCCATGAGCTGTTTACCGATCACCCCCCTGCCCGTTCTATGGTCGGAGAGAGTGATGGCGATGCTTGTCCCGAACCCGAAAGGATCCGTGCGATGACCGATACCCAGGCGGTGCTGCTGCATGAGGCGATCACCTTCATCGGCCTGTTTGCCTTGGCGGGATTTGTGCTCTGGCTGCTCTACAAACGTTACCAGGTGCGCACCCAGGTGAACGCCCGCAAACTGGAAACCTTCGGCAGGCTGGTCGACAAATTCGGCGACGCGAAGGACTTTGTGGACTTCGTCAAAAGCGAGGAGGGGCGCAGTCTCCTGCGCGAGTCGGGGGTCAACGGGATCAGTCCCCGGCAGACCGCGCTGCGTATGTTTGTGGTCGCGGCCTTGCTCTTCGCCGTTGGATATGGTTTCATGAGCGGAACATCCGCCTACGACAACTCGACCGATCCGAACTTCATCAACAAGGTGGCGGAACTGCGCTATTGGGGGAGGATGGCCTTCGGGCTGGCGGTGGGATTTATTGCCGCCGGGATTATGACACACCTTCTCGGCGGCGAATCGGGCAAATCCGGCAAGGCCTGATCTCCGCCGCCACGGACCATTAATGACGACCACCGGAGCCGGGCGACATGATGGATGAGACCCGGTTCCGGGCATTCTACCGGGAGATGTATCCGCGGCTGTGGAGCTATGTGCATCGCATGATTGCCGATCGCGCCGAGTGCGACGATGCCGTGCAGGAGTCCTTCTTTCGCTTCCTGCGCGCCGCGCCATCGCATCTCAGCGAGGCGGACCAGCGATCGTACCTGTACCGTATCGCGACCAACCTGATCAAGGACGCCTGGCGCGCGCGGAAGACGCAGAGCGCCTGGCTGGCCGAGCAGGAAGAGAGTGAACCATCCGCCGAACCGGAAACCGCCCTCGCCGCCGGCTTGGACCTGCGGCGGGCGTTGGAAGTGCTCTCGCCCGGTCAGCGTTCGTTGGTCTGGCTGGCTTATGTCGAGGGATATGAACACAAGGAGATCGCCGAGATTGTCGGGGTCGAATCCGCCAGTGTGCGTGTGCTGCTGATGCGGGCGCGACGCCGTCTGGCCGCCTTTCTGGCGGCCGAACCCAGCGAGAGACGCGATGACTGAGTCAGGTTGCATCCACGAATCGGCTGTGCTGCGCGCGGCGCACACGGGGCAGTGGCAGCCCGAACTGCGCCGTCACACGCAGACCTGTGCTGCGTGCGCGGAGGTGCTGCGCCTCCATGCGCAGCTGACCCTCTTGCGGGCGGGCGATCAGCCCACACCGGCCCCCGATCCCACACGTCTCTGGCTCAAGGCGCAGTTCGCCGAGCGTCAGCGCCGCAGTCTGCTGATTGCTCGGATTTCCGGCTTTGCCTACACGGCGCTCTTTGCCGGCATTGGTATCGGGTTGTATCCCCTCATTGGACGTAAGCTGGCCCAATCCGGCGGCTCGCTGCCCGGCGCGCTTGGCTGGCTGGTCACGGACAACCCGACGCTGCCGATTCTGGCGGCGCTGATTCTCCTATGGTATGCGCTGTCGGCGCAGCCGCATCGCGCCCGCTGAACCCGGCGATTATTGTTGCCAATCGCGGCCGCGGACGGCTACTTACTGCTCGACGGGGCTGATGCCGGTGGTTGCCGAGCCGAGCGTCAGTCTTGCCCCCGTCGAACCGACCGAACAACGACACATAGATCGACCGAGAGGCACCTCTTGACGGGCACACCTCGATCGCGTTTGGCGTCCGGGCTTACCACCGCGATGCTGGTATTCGCCGGCGCCGCGGTCGTCATCGCGGCGATCAACCTCGTCTGCTATCTGCCCTGGCAGGGCAGTGTTGCCCGCTATTGGGACGAGGCCGCGCTCATCCAGGGGACCGAAAAGACGGGATTTCCCACTGGCGAGGATGTGATTAAGGGCGAATACGCGGTGCTCAAGTATGGCTACGCCCTGCCATATTGGTGTCTGCGGCACTGGACCAGCGCGGCCCCGGCGCCGGCGCTGGGGATGGCGTGGTTTGTTGTGATGCTGGCCGCCCCCTTCGTCACACCCCTCTTCCGGATTCAGGGACGATTTTCCGTGATCGGGGCGTTGGCCTGGGTCGGCGCGATGCTGTCGTTGCCGATCGTGAACAAGTATATCGGGATGGCCAACCCGACGATTCAGTCGATGGGGTTGTGGCTCCTGCTGGTTCTGTTCTATGGCGCGCCCAATGCCGTCCGCCGCCGTTGGATGATTGTGCCGGGGCTCTTAAGCGGTCTGTTGATCCTCACCGATTACAAATGGCTCTCTTTCTCTGCCGCCGGAATTCTGGCCATCGAACTCTGGGAGCAGTGGCTGATCGATCGGCAGACCGGGCGGTTTTGGGCGCGCGAGACGATCATGACCCTGGCACGTCGTCTCGGGTTGACCGCGCTTTGGGCAGCGGCGGTGGTGGCCGTCGCGGCCATCGTCAATCCGCTCTATCTCCCCTCGATCATCCACTATGTCACCGCCCCGACCCACATCGACGCTTTTCGGCCGTCGCTGTCCTGGAATCTGCTCATCTTCCTCTGGGTGCTGGGGGGATTCTGGGCGTTTGGCTGGACCCTCTGGCAGCAGTGGCTGCGTCGGCGGGAGGACTCTTTCAACGATGACCCCTCGGCGCGCATCATCCGGCGCGCGGTGATCATGGGGGCGGTTATTTGCATCGGGTTCAGCGTGATCTTCTGGCCGCGCTCGGCGCGAATGTTCGCCCCGGCGGTTGTTATTGGCCTGCTGGTCTTTGCCCGTCTGGCGGGACAGGCGGCGGCCGAGTTGGAAACCGGGAGTCGCCGTGCGCGGTTCGCCGCGATTCTGTTGACACTCATTCTCGCGGGAATCTCCGTGCGCGCTCTCCAGGCCGGGGACTATTACAAGAGTGAAGATGGCATTCGCAAACTCTCCGACTTCATTCAGGACCACCCCGACCAGTTTCCGCCGCAACCGATGGGCTGCTATGCTCCGCCGATCTTCCGGGTGAATGTCAGCGACGCGCACGAGTGGCTCTTTTTGCCCGCCCCCGTGCCGTCGACGCTCAGCTGGGTGGTCACCTCCGAGGTGTTCGACCGTGTGATCATTGATGAGCAGTACCTGTTCGGAAACCGTCCCTGGGACTGGCGCTCGAAGTCGCTGGGGATTCGCGAGAAACTGGCCGCCGCCGGCCCGGCGATGATCAGCTTCCCCTGCGACTTCTATGCGTCGCCCTATTACCTCTGTGAATCGAACTACTCCGACGCCGAGCTGACCTTCATGCTCGACGAAGCCCGGGAGGTTGACAAGCCCACATGGGATTTGCGCTATATCGGCTCCCTGTTCGGACCCCAGGCGCCAGGTGTATCCACGCCTTAGGGTTGCGTCGGCGATGCCGCCGCGGTCCGTCTTACTTTTTTGGCCCCCAACGAGTTTTTGTTTGACAGGCCGCAACCGGCCGCGCTAATTCGCCGTACCGAATTCTTGATTCGGGGAGCTGGAGACCAAGATCCATGATCAATCTGTGCATTACGCAACACAAGATCGGAGCCAGGGGGGTAGTCTGCCCGGCGCGCAGCCGCGCATTGACGGGCTCCCCCAGCCATACCGATGGGCCATAGCAGATTGATGCTTGCGTGTGACCGCCACACCGCCGCCCATCGCAGTTGGGCGGCGGTTTTTCTTTACCGATGGCGGCCGCAGCGGTCGTAGACCGGGGCGCCGTCAGCCAACAGAGAACACAAATCGAGGTACGCATATGCATTGGGCCATTGAAACACATCAGGTCACCCGCCGTTTCAAGGGCGGTCTGGCCAAACGCTGGTGGCGGCGTCACGCCGACGGCACAAACGGCAACGGCGAGACCATCGCCCTGGATGGCGTCGATCTGACCGTCCGACCCGGTGAACTGTTCGGGCTTCTGGGACCCAACGGCGCGGGGAAGACCACATTGCTGAAAATCCTCTCGACCCTGCTGCTGCCGTCCAGCGGCACCGCCCGCGTCGATGGGCTCGATGTCGCCCGCGAGCCGGAACAGGTGCGGCGGCGGATCAACATGGTCTCCGGCGGTGAGCATTCCGGCTACGGCATCCTGACCGTGCGCGAGACGATCTGGATGTTCGCGCAGTTCTATGGCGTGCCGACGCGGGTGGCGCACGAGCGCGCCGACCGGATGATGGAGGCGCTCGATTTAACCCGATTCGCCAACACCAAGATCTCGAAGCTGTCGACCGGGACGCGGCAGAAGATGAACATCGTGCGCGGATTTGTCTCCGATCCGAAGATTCTCTACCTCGACGAGCCCACGCTCGGGCTGGATGTCGGCGTGGCGCGCGAGGTGCGTACCTTCGTGCGGCATTGGATGGATGAGAATCCCGACCGCACCGTGATCCTGACCACGCACTACATGGCCGAGGCCGACTCGATGTGCGACCGGATCGCCATCATCGACAAGGGCCGGGTGCAGGCCTGCGACACGCCGGACCATCTCAAGCGCGACTGGGCGCCGTCGGTCGTCTACCGGATCGAAACGCCGCTGTGGACCAGTTTCGGGCGGACCTTCGACGACCTCGCGGTGGTCAAGTCGGTCGACGCCGAGCATAACGACGAACGCGGGCGCACGCAGTTGCGCGTCCTCCTCGAGGCGGAAGACGGGATCGCCGCGGTGCAGAACCGTCTGGCCGAACGCGGCATCACGCCGCATGCGGTCATCCGGCTGGAGCCGACGCTGGAGGACGCGTTTTTGAATCTGGTCGGGCATGGGCTCTCCGGCGCCAACGGCACCGGTGGGCATTGAGACGCGGCGCCGGATTGACCGGCAGAAAGTGCGATGGCCGGGAGTAAGACGATGAAGACGGATCTGAAAACGAATCTGCGGGCGATCTGGGGACGCGCCTATGTGCGCGTCGTCGGCGCCAACCGCGAGCTGTCGTGGCTGATCTTCGAGGTCGTGCTGCCGCTGCTGTCGGTGTTCGGCTTCGCCATGCTCTACCGCGGGCTGGGCGCGCCGGAGCAGTACATCGGCTTTGTGGTCGTCTCGGGCGCGATGATCGCCTTCTGGCAGAATATCCTCTGGGGTATGGCCTCGCAGTTCTACTGGGAGAAGGAGATGGGCAATCTCGAGCTGTACCTGATCGCCCCGATCTCCCGCATGGCGATCCTGCTGGGCATGGCGATCGGCGGGCTGTTCATGACCGGCACCCGCGCGGCGGCGATCCTGCTGGTCGGCAGTTGGATCTTCGATGTGCAGTACACGGTCGCCAACTGGCTGGCGTTGATCGGCGTCTTCTGGCTCACCATGGCGGCGATCTACGGTTTGGGGATGCTGGCCGCGTCGCTGTTTATGCTCTATGGCCGCGAGGCCTGGCACACCGCCAACCTGTTCCAGGAGCCGGTGTATTTTATCAGCGGCTTCTACTTCCCGGTGCGGGCGCTGGGGAGCGTCGCGGCGCTGGCCGCCTCGGCGATGCCGCTTACGCTGGGCTTGGATGCGATCCGTCAGTTGATCTTCGCCGGGCAGCCGGTCAATCCGCTGTTCTCGGTCGGGGTGGAACTGGCGCTTTTGGCGATCGGCGCGGTGATCCTCAACTACGCCGCGCTGCGGATGCTGGAATACATGGAGCGTCTCGGCAAACAGACCGGACGTCTGACGCTGAAGGCGCAGTAGGAGTCAGTCACGATGCGTACGAACCGAATGAACAATGACGATGCCCTCGACCGCTGGATGGCCGACACGCTGACCATGATTCAGGAACGCGGGGCCGACAGCCGCCGCGTCCTGCGGCTGCTGCCGCCGGCGGTCTTTGTCGACGCCGCCTGGCATGTCGCCGACGTGGTCCTGGCGGGCGAATGGGAACTGCGCATGCACATCGTCGAGTATATCGCGCCCACCGGCGAGACCTATCCCTGCGCCGTCCTCGATGCGGTCTCGGTCAAGCCGTTCAACGCCTGGTGCATGCTGGACTGGGAGATCGACCGCCGCAGCGATGTCGAACATGTGCGGGTGACGGTGCATTCCCGTCTGGGGCGGAGTCTGAATCTCTCGCCGATCGCCCGGCGCAATTGAGCCGAAAGGACACCACGATGACCGCAACCGCGATCAGGCATTCGCTGGGCACCCGCGCCCGCCAGTTCTGGGCGGCGGTGCGTCTGGGCTGGGCCATCGAATCCAACTGGACCGACCCGTTTGTCTTCTTCGTCTACCAGGTGGTGCGTCCGCTCTTCGGCGCGCTCATCCTGGTGGTGATGTACAAGGTGATCCGCGGCGGCGCCGATGATCCGCTGGGCTTCGCGCAAATCTATCTGGGCAACGCCTTCTTCATCCTCGTCATGCAGTCGATCCTCGTGATCGGCTTCATCGTCTTCGAGGATCGGGAGCGTTACGAGATGATCCGCTATGTCTATCTGGCGCCGATCGGCCTGGGGCCCTACATGCTGGCGCGCGGCGCCTCGCATGTGGCGGCCACCAGCGCCGCGATCATCCTCACGCTCCTGCTGGGCGTCTTCGGGTTCGACCTGCGGATGCACTTGGCGCTGTCCGAACTGCCCTACTTCGCCGCAACCATGGCGTTGGGCGTGGCGGCGACGCTGGCGATGGGGTTGATCCTGGCGGCGGCCACCATGCTCCTGGCACATCATGGGCAGTCGATGCCCGAGGGCGTGGTCGGGGCGCTCTTTCTGCTGTCCGGCGTGGTCTTCCCGGTCGACCTGCTGCCCGGGGCGTTTGCCGAACTGGGACGCTTGCTTCCGTGGACCTACTGGCTGGAAGGGACCCGGCATGTGCTACTAGGAGCGCCGTTCAACAGTTCGCTGGCGGGATTGTCCGATGCCCAGATCCTCCAGCGTCTGGCGCTGCTGACGGTTGGGATCGCGTTGACCGCGGCGCTGGCGCTGCGGGGCGCGCAGTATCTGGCCATCGCCCGCGGCAAACTCGACGAGAAGACCGACCACTAAGCAAGATGGCGGCTCTCCCCGCCCTTGGGAGAGCCGCCCTCTATGGCCGTACGAACTTTCTGTCGTGTACTGCAAGTATCGGCAGATGGCCGGCGGGCTTGAGTGACCGGCTACGGCGCCACCGGCGGGATG
>DATMBC010000099.1 GCA_035559435.1 bacterium | reverse complement strand
GTTTCTGTCATAGACATAGCGCGTGAGGGTGAGCCGTTGGGCGCCTTCTTGAACTTCGATCTCCACCGTCTCGCCGTGGCGGTTGGTTCTTGTAATCGTACGGATGCCTTCGGGGGTGGTGAGGGTGAAGCTGCGGTTGGTATCGTCGTAGCTGTAGCTCGTGCGGTTGCCCCGCGCATCGGTGTGGGTGAGGGTTCTGCCCCAGGCGTCGTAGGTCGTGGTGGTGGCGATATTTAAACCCGTGGGATCGAGCGTGGTGGTGATCTCGCGTCCGAGGCGATCGTAGGTGAAGGTGCGAACGATGCCCTTGCCATCGGTGATTTGGGTGATGCGCCCGAAGGCATCATAGGTCTTGGTGGTGATCCGGTTGAGTCCACCCAGATCTTCGGTGCTTTGAATAAGGAGCCCCCGGCGGTCATAGCGATAGGTGTCGGGGCGATAGAGGGTGCTCGTGAGCTGGGTTTCTTTACGATCCACTTCACCGAAGGCGTTGTGGGTGTAGCGGATCGTGCTGTCGAGCCCGCTGCCAAAGCCGTTAATGGCTTCTCGGATCGCACCGCGCAGGGTGTAGTTGGTGCGGGTGCGGGCGTCGGCGTTCTCGCCCGTGGGACGCGCTATCTGGGCCAGGCGGTTTAGGAGATCTTGGGTAATCGCACCACCGTTTAAACCGGTGGTGCTGAGGCGGTTGCTGTAGCGGATATGGTCTTCGACTTCCCCGAAGCGGTTGTAGATGCGCGCTTCGACCTGGCCTAAATGGTTGACGGTGTGGGTGAGCCGACCCCTACCGTCGTAGTAGAAGAGGGTGCGCTGACCGTTCGGATCGGTGGTGGCGGTTCTTCTCCCGGCCTGGTCATAGGTGTGGGTCAGGCTCCACTGATTCCAGAGCGCGTCGATTTGGGCTTGGGTGGCGGCTGGGTTTTGGGTTAGGAGGTTCTCGAGGGCGCGGCTGCCCTCGCCGCTTAACTCCTGTAACACATTCCCGCGGCTGTCATAGCGCGCCTGAGTGGTACGCACGTCACCGGTGTTCCAGGCTTTGTCGGTTTGAATGAGGTTGCCGACATTGTCATAGGTGTAGCGGGTAATGGTGCCGGCGGGGTTGGTGGTGACGTGGGTGATTTGGTTGGCGCCGTTCCATTGGGTGAGGGTGACCCGGTCGTTGGCATTGGCGGCGGGGCGCAGCTGCGTAATGGTTTGGGTGCCGCTGTAGGGGTTGGCGCGATTGGCATACCGTATCTCTTGGGTACGGTTGCCGGCGGCATCGTAGTTGTACTCGGTTAAGTAGCCCTCGGGGTCGAGGGTGGCGATGGTTTGGCCTTTGGCATCGTAGAAGTGATAGCTCTGCCGATCGTTCGCATGGGGGGCGACACTCGCCAGCAATTCGCCGAAGGTGCCGTTGGTGCGCAGGCTCGCGGCCGCGGGGTTGGTGTAATGAATCGTATGGATCAGCTGCCCGGCACTGTTGTAGCGGTACTCGCAAAGGTAGCCCTCGGCGTCCAAGGTCCCGATCAAGTTCCCGTCGCGCTCGTAGAAGCGGCGGGTGTGGCGGTCGTTCGTGCTGTTTAGTGGGATGCGGGCGCTGATGTCACTCGGGGCTGGGTTGGTTGGGAGTCCCGCTAAGCTGATTGGATTGGCATAGCGGAGGGTATCGGTGAGTCTGCCGGCCCCATCGTAGAAGGATTGGGTGACATAGCCCCGGCTCGGGTCGCTGTCGTGGGGGCTGATCGCCATGACCAAGCGGTTGGCATTGTCGTAGAGCTGGTAGCTCACGCGATCGGCACTGCTACTCGCCGGGCGGACGCTGTTGAGGCTTACGGTATTGATCGGTCGACCGTTGGCATCGCGCAATGCTGCCCGCGCATTCGCATTGACGGCGGTGGCATAGCGGATAGTTCTAATGGTGTTGCCGGCGGAATCGTAGATGAACTCGGCCAGAGCGCCGGTGGCATCGATGGTCGCGATTCTGCGCCCGGCTTCATCGTAGAGGTGATCGGTGGTATTACCGAGGGGATCGACGATGACACGCAACCGCCCGCCGTCATCGTAGAGGTAGTTCGTGGTGCCAAGCGCCTGGGTGCTGTCGGCTTGGCTCGCGCTCAAGCGCCAGCCGGCACGGTCGTAGATCTCTGTTGTCGCAAGACCATTGGCGAGGGTAGTGGTGATGCGGCGGTTGGCGTCGTCGTAGGTCGTGATACGGGTACGACTAACGCCCGCTGCGATCCATTGGTTTGTCGTGAGCAGCCGCCCTAAGCCGTCGTAGGTATACGTGGTCACATAGTCGCTCGGATCCGTTGTCGCCTCGCCTCTGGCATCGACCGTCTGCAGGAGCCTGCCGCGCTGGTCATAGACATAACGCGTGACCGACTGGCTGCCATCGGTGATGCCGGCGCCGTTGGTGTCGGTGCGGCTGTAAGTGGTGGTGCTGCTGAGGTTGCCTCTGAAATCGTAGGCGTAGTCGGTGCGTTGAAGGCGCGTTAGGTCTTGGGTGCTGGCCCAGGCGATGAGCTGCGCTTCGGTCGGGGCTTCCTCGGGACCTAAGGTACTGACGTTATAGCCTCCTCCTGTGTAACGGCGGGTGCTCACCCGGTTGCCCGTCGCATCGTATTGGTGCTCGCTGACGCGGCCTTCAGGGCTCATCACGAAGCGCAGATGCTCCTCGGCATCGTAGACGTAGCGGGTGATGAGGGGGCTGGTGGGTTGCCCCGGGCCGCTGCCATCGGGATCACGCCCCACATAGTGGGTTTCGAGGAGAAGTTGCTGGGCGGCGTTGTAGCGATAGGTGGTGGTGTTGCCGGCACTATCGCGCACTAAGGTGCGGTTGCCCGAGGCGTCATACTCCATCGCGCTGGTGTTGCCGTTGGGATCGACGATGGCGGTGAGGTTGCCCGCGCCGTCGTAGGTGTAGCGGGTCTCGGGGCGCACGCCGTTGACCGCGGGGCCTACGAGCCGGGTGAGTCGGCCGGCGGTGTCGGTGACGTAACTCGTCGTAAGGCCCAAGGGATCGGTGACGTCGGTTTGCAGGCCCGTGACCGTGCCGCCGGCGGTGTAGGTCAAGGTCTGCGGCACCGTCAGACGCAGACCGCTACTTAAGGTCGGGTTGCCGAGCGTGCTCTGTAAGGCACTCACCGCATTGGGGTCGCTCGTGCCGTAGACCGTCTGGGTGATCAAGGCCCAGGTGTCGGTGGATTGGACGGTGTAGTAGGGCGCGACCGTATCGTTCAGCGTCGCTGGCAGGTTAGTGAGCCGGTTGCCGGGAGTAAGCACCGGATTGCCTAGGGCGGTTTGTAATTCATCGGCGAGACCGCTGGTTCCGTAAAGCCTGGCCGCAATAAAGGCCCAGGTATCGCCGCTTTGGATGGTGTAGTACCGCTCCCCGGCATTGACGATAACATCGGCGGCGCTCGGGTTGACGATCCAGCGGCCGTGCAGCTCTCCGGCCACCATGGCTTCGCTGACATTATCGACGTACATCGCCGCGCTCGCCGCGCCCGGCTCGCCGTGGCCTTCAATGAAGGTCTGGATGACTCCCCAATCGGTGTAGCCACGCTGATCGATGAAGCCGCTCGCGCGGTCTTGGCCTTTTTGATAGACGTAGAGAGTCGTGCCAGTGGCTGCGGTGACGACCTCGATGATGTAGGTGGTGTTGTCGGCGACCGTCCCGAGGGGAGCCGTGTTCCAGCTCCCGTCATAGAAGGACGCCAGCACGTTCCCGCTGTCATCGAAATAGGCCGCATGGCGGCGGTAGGCCCCGAAATCGGTATCGCTTTCGGTGCCGATGACCAGATAGCGCCCGGCGCTGCTCGGCCCGGTGGTGACTTCCGAGCGGAAGATGACGCCGTCGCCGAAGGGATGTAAACGATTGCCCCACACGCCCGGCCATTGCCAATCGGGGGTGTCTTGGGTGGTGATAACGAGCCGTCCGTTTTGGACGCTCATGTAACCGGCGGGAAGCGCGGAGAGGCCGAAGGCATCGATCCCAAAGGTCTGGGCCCAGCGGGGCGTGGCCGGTGGTTGCGCGTAGACGCGCTTACTCGTAACGTTGCCGGCGGCGTCATATTGATAGGCGATCAAGGCGCCGTCGGGACCGATGGCGGCGACGACGCGCCCGGCATCGTCGTAGGCGTACTGGGTCAGTTGGTCAGCGCCGTTTTCCGGGGCGATGACATCGCCGATGAGGGCACCGGCAACGGTCGCTTCGCTCACGTTATCGACGTACATCGTCGCGTTCGCCGCTCCGGGCTCGCCGTGGCCTTCGATGAAGGTCTGCACCACGCCCCAGTCGGTATAGCCGCGTTGATCGATGAAGCCGCTCGTCCTGTCCTGGCCTTTTTCGTAGATGTAGAGCGTGGTGCCGCTGGCTTGCGTAACGACCTCGACGATGTAGGTGGTGTTGTTGCGGGCGTCACCGAGCCATTGGTTTTGCCAGCCATTGTCGTAATACGAGGCGAAGATGCCATCGCCGTCGAAATAAGCCGCGTGGCGGCGGTAGGCTCCGAGGTTACTATCGCTTTCGGTGCCGATGACCAGATAGCGCCCAGCGCTGCTCGGCCCGGTGGTGACTTCCGAGCGGAAGATCACCCCGTCGCTGAAGGGATGCTGGCGCGTGCCCCATACACCTGGCCATTGCCAATCGGGGGTGTCTTGGGTCGTGACGACGAGCCGTCCGTTTTGGACGCTCATGTACCCGGTTGCTAAGGTCGTGAGTCCCGAGGCATCCGCGGCGAAGGACTGTGACCAACGCGGTGGCACCGCTGCATCGACGTGGCGGCGTTCGCGCGCAATGCGGCCAGCGTCGTCATAGACGTAGCTGATAAGCGTCCCCGATTGATCAACTACGCCGACGATGCGGCCGGCGTTGTCGTAGTACGCCGTCTGGTAGGTGCTCGGCGGCTGCGGCCTGGGGTCGGCGACGCTTGTTTCGGTGAGTGCAGCCGTATTAAGGCTGTACGTTTGGGTCGTGGAAAGCACGGCGTTATCCGCATTCACCGTGGTCGTGGTCCCACCGGTGGTGGTGACGGTGTAGCTAAGCGTCGTCACCCGCCCCTCGCCGTCGGTATAGGTTCTGACCCGGTACTGGCCGTTGATCAACTCGTAGGTGAAGGAAACCCGGGTGCCGTCGCTATGGGTGATGGAAGCGATGCGGGTAGAGGTGCCGTCATAGGTGTAGGTGGTGGTGTAGGTTCTACCGTCGCTGATGGCGTTGTCTTCGGGAGAAAGATCGACGCTGACCT
>DATMBC010000098.1 GCA_035559435.1 bacterium | reverse complement strand
ACAGATCGGTCGGCGGCTCGCCCGACGATGGTGGCGGGGGCGGAGGCGCCAAGAACGCTGCTGTCTGGATGAAAGCGCCGTCGAGCGCCGGGTCGTTGACGACGCTTTGAGTGCCACCGCCGGTGAACGTGATCGTGATCGGGCTCGTTGGATCGGGAGCGAGCCCGGTTCCCGCAGGGCCGGTGGCCCCCCCGGTCAGTGTCAGCCCGGTCGAGCCGCCGATCGTCAGATTCATCGGGCCAGCGGCCATCAGCGACGAGAAGGCCGAGCCGTTTCCGGTGAAGCTTCCGCCCGTGATGACCACGTCCCCGGTCGTGGTGATGTTTGCCGCCCCCGGATCAAGTACGGCCCGCGCGGTGGCTCCGCCGAGATTCGGCGGGGTGTCGAGGGCGGCACCGCCAAGAATCATCAGGTCGCCCGCGATGTCCATCGTCTTCGCGCCGGCGATTTGGATACCTGCGCTCGCTTCAGCGACGGACGTATTGTTGCCGGAAGCGCCCTGAGAGCGCGCGGTGCCGCCTTGCAGCGTCACCGGGCCGCCCGTGTAGACGAGATCGCCCGCGATGGTCACGATGTTGGCATTGGCAAGCGTGGTCGCAAAATTCGATCCGTTCCCTTGGGTGTACGCTCCGGTGTACGAGGATTGCACCCCTCCCGCCACCGTGAGGTCGCCCGCAGTAATCGTCAATCCCGCGCCCCCCGAAACGAGGGCGCCGACGCTGACCGCGGCTTCATTGCGGCCGCCTGCCGAACCAAACGAGGCCGACGCTCGCGCATTGTTGCCGCCGCGGACCGTGATCGCCGGACTCGCGCCGGGCACGTTAAGCGTCATCGTCGAACCCGACAACAACAGCCCGTTTGCGGTGATCAGCCCGCTATTCCGGCCATTGTCGTAAGCGGTCACACTTGCGTCATTGCCACCGCGTACGGTTAGGCTTCCGGCATCGATGGTGACGGTGCCATTTGCGGTCATCCGGCCGTCAACATCGATGCTTCCGGTGACACGCGAAGCGAAGTCTGTGCCGTTGGCGTAAAGGGACGCGGAATCCCCGCCCCTCACGGTCAGGCTCCCCGTCGTGACGTTTAGGTTTCCGCCAGCGGCAATCACTCCTCGGGCCACAACGGTCCCGGTAACCTGAGCCGCGGCAGATGACGCAGACGCATCCACGGAAGCGCTGTCCCCTCCGCGCACAGTCACGGTGCCCCCGGTCGCGTTCACCGCGATGTTACCCCCCGCCACCAGCTCGCCCTTCGCGTTCACGGTGGCCGCAAATCGCCCGTAAGCTTCGCTCGGCTCCGCCAACGCACCATCCCCGCCCGCAACCGTCAAGCTCCCGCCGTTCACGTTCACCGTGATCCCGTTGGTCGCGCTGACCCGGGCATTGGTGTTGATGGTTGCGGTGTTGCGCGTGTTCACGTCGCCGCAGCAGCTTGCTTCCGCAGATGCATTGTTTCCGCCCCGGATCAATAGCGGGCTCGCCACCGTCAGGTTTATCGCGTCCGCCTGCATGGTGGCATTGACATTGACCAGAGCCGTGTTGCTACCTACCCACGACGCGCTCGCCGACGCGTTATCGCCACCGCGCACGGTAAGTCCGCCCGTGGCATTGACCGTGAGCAGGCCGCCCGAGGAGACCAGCGCGTTGGCGTTGGTGGTGGCGTTATTCACGCCGCCGCTCGACGCCGAGGCGAACGCCGAATCGCCCCCGCGAATCAGAATGCCGCCGCTCGTTGCCGTCAACGTCATGTTGCCGCCCGAAGACAGAGTGGCGCTGGCGTTCGTCGTGGCGGTATTGTTCCCCCTGTAGGATGCGTCCGCGAACGCGGAATCGCCGCCGCGCACCGTGATCTGGGTCGCAGTCATGCCGAGCGTGGTTCCGGCCGACACCGTGGCATTGGCGTTGATGGTCGCCGTGTTCCTGTTGCCAGAGTAAGCCAATCCTGACGCGAAATCGCCGCCTGCGATCGACACGGGGCCAGACACATTAAGCGTCATCGCTTGCCCAGCGGAGAGCGTCGCGTTCGCGTTCACTGCGGCGGCGTTCGTGCCACTATAGTACGCAGACGCGAGCGCCGAGTTGCCTCCCCGCACGGTGAGGCTCGTCGCGTTGTTCAGCGTCAGACTGGTGCCCGCCGAGACCGTAGCGTTCGCATTGGCCACGGCGTTGCCCACGTAACCGGACCCCGAAGCCAAAGCATACGCATTATCACCACCGGCGATCAGCACCGGGCCGGCTACCGTTAGCTCCATCGCCTGTCCGGCAGACAGTGTCGCGTTGGCGTTGGCGTTAGCGGTGGCCGAACTGGAATAATAGTAGTAGACACTGGCCGTAGCGCTTCCGCCGGCGACCGTGAGGCCGCCGCTGGTAGTGATGATCGTCAGGTTGTTCCCGGCCGATACTTCAGCGTTTGCGGTCGCGGTGTTGATGCTGCCATTCGATGCGGAAGCGGTCGCGGTGCCGCCGCGTATTTCAACGCTACCTGCCTTGATGAAGATGTTACCGTCCGCGCGGACCGTGGCGGAGGCGTTGCCGCCATTGGAGGCGCTGCCGCCCTGCACCCGCATCATGCCGGTGAGCGGACGGCTCGCTGCATCGGTGGGATCCTGACCGACGATCAAATTGCCGCCGACGCTCACCGTGACAGCGGAATCGTTCGCACCGAGCACGTGGAAATCCACGCCTGAAACGTACATGTTGCCGAGCGTGCTTACCGTCACCGGTCCGCTGTTCGGAGTGATCAACACGCTGCCGGTTCCACTCGGCGCAGGCATCCCGGGGATCGCTGTGAGATCAGCGTTCGCAGCGAGCTTCAGCGTGCGGTTAGCAAGATAGATGTCGCTGTTAACGTTGACGTTGTTGCCAGCGTTGAGACTTAAGTCGTGATCAAAGCGCGTGCCAGAAGTGCCGATTGACGCGCTGACAGTGAGGTCGTTGCCGGCGTTGAGGGTCAGCGAGCCGCCCGCCATGCCGGCATTGACGTCTTCATTGCCGATCGGCGACAGCACACGGAGGTTATTGGTTGCGCTTACGATAGCGTCGGCGAAGTTCAACCCGGTGTCGGGATCAAGGCACGTAATGGTTTCACCGCAACCGGGTGCCGATGTATTAGTCGTAATATCAGTGTCGTTCGGGTCTAGTAGCAGCGCGCCTCCCCGATATCCCAATGCCAAAGCACGCCCGCTATACGTGCCATCCAGTCGGATGACATTGTGACCGGAGAGCTCGAGGAACCCGCCATTCCCGCCATCCACGCCCCCGTCCACCCGCACCGTCGAGCCGCGCTGCATGTCTAGCGTGTCTTCGGCGACGATCTTGACCGTTCCGCCGTCATGCACCCCGCCCGGCGCGCCAGATGCAGTGATCACGCTCCCCGGCTCCAGGGTAATGTTTTTCGAAGCTTTGAGCAGAATCTCGCCGTTCTTGCCGACCTCCACGGTATCGGCCTGGATCCGCCCGCCGTGGCGGATCAACCCCGCGTAGATCCCGATGCGGCCACTGTCGGCCACGATCTGCCCGAGATTGAGCGCCTGATTGTCGGGC
>DATMBC010000097.1 GCA_035559435.1 bacterium | reverse complement strand
ATCTCCCGCCCCGCTCGCTTTAATGGTGGCGCAACCGCCGTTCGGCGTATAATCATTCCAATTGGGAATAGCCGAAGGGGGCTTGAGCCTATGACGAACACGATCCGATTCCGTTCTCTTGCCATGCTCGGGCTGGCCGCGCTTTTGGGCAGCGGCTGCGTCTCGCGCGCGGCGATGCAGCGTATGCAGGAGCAAATTGACTACATCGAGGCATCCAACAAGCGGATGGAACGCGACCTGATGCGCATCGACTCGCTCACCATTGAATCGAGTGAAAACTCGCGGCTGGCGCGCGCCGATGTCACCACCTCGCTGGAAGACTTCCGTACCGAAGTCCAGACCATGCGCGAGACCATCGATGAACTGCGCCGCTCCGTCGATCGCCGCCCGCCGCAGGTGGTCTATCAGGCGCCACCCGCCGGCACAACTGGCGGCTCCGGCGCCGCAGCGGGCACACCTGACGCCGACCCGCGGCAGATGTACGAGAACGCCTTCCTCGATGTGCGCAAGGGCAACTACGAATTGGCCATCGGGCAACTGCGCGACCTTTTGAGTTATTACGGGGAATCCGAATACGCTCCCGACGCGCACTATTGGATCGGGGAATGCTTCTACTCACTGGCCGGCACCGGCGGCGGCGACGATGTCCGTCACTATTACGATTCGGCGGTGGCCGAATTCACCGCCCTGGTCGAGAACTATCCCAGCTCCGAGCGGCTGCCCACCGCGCTGTACAAATTGGGACGTTGCTACGAAGAGCTGGGCGAAATGCGCCAGTCACGACGCATGTACGAGCGTGTGGTCAATGAATTCCCCAAGTCGCTGGAGGCCAAACCCGCGCGTAACCGCTTGGACCAGATGAGATAAGCATGCTTGATCAACTGATCCATACCTCACCTGCCCATCAGGGCGCTTGGCTGACCACACGATCGCGCCTGCGCATCAGGCCGCTGTGGCACAATGGGTTGCGTTGCGGGCAGGCATTCTTTGATCCCAGCGATCAGGTTCTCGAGTACCATGTTGTCCCGCATGACCGCTATGCCTCATTTATAGATGCGGGGTCGCTGCGGATCGACCTTGATGCCTCCGGGTGTCCGGTCATGGTCGAGCTCGACGTGCAGTCGGTAAAGGTTCGGTCCGTTGAGCTTTCTTTCCCGCAAGTCAATGAATTGCAACGACATCGCTTTTTGGATTATCCAATACAGACCGCCGTGCCGCGCGTCGAGTACGATTGTGATAACAGATTGTATCACATACGCTTATCGCGTAGACATCCGGTCGATGTCTGGACCTTTGCGCCCGGTTCTGCCTGGGAAGTCGATAGCGATTCCTGTCTGGTGGGAATCTGGATCGGGGAAGTGATCTATGACCCCGGGCTATGCCGGCGTTCAGCGTGGCGAGCAGGGGTCTGGCGGGCCTATCGGCGGGGGCGGTTGGCCGAAATCAATTCGCTAACTGCCCGGCTCGAAAACGGATGGCTGTCGCCAGCAAAGATTTTTCCTTGACTCCCGTATCACTTTTCCTATAATGCCTAGCTTATTGCTTGGGCGTTTGTGCCCAAAAGCCGTTTGTGGGTTTTTGGGTGTGACGTCCGAGTTTGCGCTTTGCGTTGTTTGAGCGCCCATGTAGCTCAGTTGGTAGAGCACGTCCTTGGTAAGGACGAGGTCACCGGTTCAATCCCGGTCGTGGGCTGTTAATTCGGTGTTCCCTGTGATCACCGTTGGAGTCTGAAGTTAATCAGAGCCCGTGTCCGAAGGCGTCGCGTCGCACGTCGGGATGCGACGTCGGATCGGGCACACGACATCTTTGTTTGAGGAGGGAGACCTTCGGCAATGGGGAAGGCGAAGTTTGAACGCAAAAAGCCCCACGTGAACGTGGGCACGATTGGTCACATCGACCACGGGAAGACCACGCTGACCGCGGCCATCACCATGGTGATGGCGTTGCGCGGCATGGCGCAGGTGCGCACTTTTGACTCGATCGACAACGCGCCCGAAGAAAAGGAGCGCGGCATCACGATCGCCACGGCGCACGTCGAATACGAAACTGAAAACCGCCACTACGCCCACGTCGACTGCCCGGGCCACGCCGACTACGTCAAGAACATGATCACCGGCGCCGCGCAGATGGACGGCGCGATTCTGGTTGTGTCGGCGGCCGACGGTCCCATGCCGCAGACCCGCGAGCACATCCTCCTGGCCCGCCAGGTGGGCGTGCCCTACATCGTCGTCTTCCTCAACAAGGTCGACATGGTTGACGATCCGGAGCTGCTCGACTTGGTCGAGCTGGAGGTCCGCGACCTGCTGAAGAAGTACGAATTCCCCGGCGACGAAATTCCGATCGTGCGCGGCTCCGCCCTCAAAGCGATGGAAGCCGGCGTCAGCGGCGCCAAGGAGTCTCCCGCCTACCAGTGCATTTATGACCTGATGAAGGCGGTCGACAGCTACATTCCGGTCCCCGAGCGCCAGACCGACAAGCCGTTCCTGATGCCGATCGAGGACGTCTTCTCGATCACCGGACGCGGCACGGTGGGCACCGGTCGCGTCGAGCGCGGCACCGTCAGGGTCGGCGAGGAAGTCGAGCGCGTTGGACTAAAGGAAACCCGCAAATGCGTGGTCACCGGCGTCGAGATGTTCCGCAAGACGCTCGACGAGGCCCAGGCGGGCGACAACGCCGGTCTGCTGCTGCGCGGCATCGACAAAGACGAGCTCGAGCGCGGCATGGTGCTGGCGAAGCCGGGTTCGATCACGCCGCACACGAAGTTCAAGGGCGAAGTCTACATTCTGACCAAGGAAGAGGGCGGCCGTCACACGCCGTTCTTCAACGGCTATCGTCCCCAGTTTTATTTCCGCACGACCGACGTGACCGGCGTGGCCAAGCTGCCGCCCGGCACGGAAATGGTGATGCCGGGCGACCGCGTGACCATCGAGGGCGAACTGATCGCCCCGATTGCCATGGAAAAGGGCCTGCGCTTTGCGATTCGCGAAGGCGGACGCACCGTCGGGTCGGGCGTGGTGGCCGAGATTCTGGAGTAGGTCGCTCGCGCAACGCAAGGCCTGCAAGGTTCGACAGGCCTGTAGCTCAAGTGGCTAGAGCACCGGTCTCCAAAACCGGGGGTTGGGGGTTCGAGTCCCTCCAGGCCTGCTGGTGAGATGAGGAAATGACGCGATGATCGAGAAGATCAAAACATACTGGAACGAAACCGTCGCCGAGTTGGGCAAGGTCACCTGGCCCAGCCGCGACGAAGTGGTCGGGTCGACCATCGTGGTCGTCTTCGTCTCCGCGGTCGTGGGCTTCTTTATCTTCGGCGTCGACCTCCTGCTGGCCCAGGGCGTCTCGGTGCTGTTGGGAATCGGATGAGCCCGGAACTGCACTGGTATGTGGCCCACACCTATTCGGGCCATGAGAAGAAGGCGATGAAGTACCTGCAGAGCGCGTTTGCGAATGCGGGGATGGAGGAGTATCTCGGACGGGTCGTGGTGCCGACGCAGGAAGTGGTCGAGATGCGCCAGGGGAAACGCTCTTCGTCGATGAAGAAGTTTCTGCCCGGCTACATTCTCATCGAGCTGCATCTGACCAAAGAGACCCAGCATCTGGTGACCAGCACCCCGGGCATCACCAACTTCGTCGGCGCCGCCGGCAAGCCGGTGCCCCTGCGGGCCGAAGAGGTCCAGCATGTGCTCGGCCAGATGGACACCAGCCGGGAGAAGGAAATCACCGAGGTGCCCTACAAAGTCGGCGATGCGGTCAAGGTGACCGACGGACCGTTTGCGGATTTCTCGGGGTTTGTCTCCGAAGTCAACATGGAGCGCAAGAAGATCAAGGTGATGGTGTCGATTTTCGGGCGGCCCACGCCGGTGGAGTTGGATTTCCTGCAGGTCGTGCCCGGTTAGGCGCGGCGGTTGTTGAGAGGACAGTATGGCGGCACCCAAAAAGCAAGTCACCGGGTTTGTAAAACTGCAGATCCCCGCGGGCCAGGCCACGCCGGCCCCGCCGGTCGGACCCGCGCTCGGTCAGCACGGCGTCAACATCATGGAGTTCTGCAAGGCGTTCAACGCCCGGACGCAGAAGGAAGCCGGGATGATCATCCCGGTGGAGATCACGATCTTCAAGGACAAGTCGATCTCCTTTATCACCAAGACGCCGCCGGCGGCCATTCTGCTCAAGAAGGCCGCCAAGATTGAAAAGGCCTCGGGCGAGCCCAACCGTGTCAAGGTGGCGCGCGTCACGATGGATCAGGTGCGTGAGATCGCCAAGTTGAAGATGCCCGACCTGAACGCCGCCAGTCTCGACGCCGCGGCGAGCATGGTTGCCGGAACCGCCCGCAGCATGGGCATCGACGTGGTATAGGTGGGACGGCCGTACGCCACCTTTTTGGAAAGTGATGAGACGATGAAACAGGGCAAGAAACACCGCGCCGCCAAAAGCAAAGTCGACAGCCAGAAGGCCTACACCCTCGAGGAGGCCGTGGCGTTGGCGGTGCAGTTGAAGCACGCCAAGTTCGACGAGACCGTCGACCTCGCCATGCGGCTGGGTGTCGACCCCAAGCACGCCGACCAGATGGTCCGCGGCTCGGTGGTCCTCCCGCACGGCACCGGCAAGACCGTGCGCGTGCTGGCGATCGCCAAGGGCGAGAAGGAAGCCGAAGCCCGCGCCGCCGGCGCCGACTTCGTCGGGGCCGAGGATATGGTCGAAAAGATTCAGGGCGGCTGGCTGGACTTCGACGCCATCGTCGCCAC
The DNA here is from genome assembly GCA_035559435.1 of bacterium. NCBI lineage: Bacteria > bacterium. The sequence continues at coordinate 1,138 of DATMBC010000097.1, read as the reverse complement.
GCCGGACACCATGGGTCTGGTCGGACGGCTCGGCAAGGTGCTTGGCCCGCGCGGACTGATGCCCTCGCCGAAGACCGGCAGCGTCACCATGGACATCGCCAAGGCCGTCAGCGATCTGAAGGCGGGCAAAGTCGAGTACCGTGTCGACCGCGCCGGCAATGTGCACTCGGTGGTAGGCAAGTCCTCCTTCGCGGTGCCGAAGCTGGTGGAGAACGCCAAGGTTCTCATCGACGCGGTGATGAAGGCGCGTCCGGCGGCCGCCAAGGGGCAGTACGTCAAGCGCATCGCGCTCTCGACGACCATGGGCCCCGGCATCCGCGTGGATCACAGCAAGCTGACGACGGAAGCGCAGAGCTAATCCATTCCGCGGACCGGCGCCGCCGTTCCGATTGACCGTACGAGAGGCGAACAATGCCAACTGCCGAGAAAATACAGATCGTGGAGGAGATGACCCGCGAGTTCCGCAACGCCGGGTCGGTGTTCGTCGCCGACTACGCCGGTCTCCGCGTCGGCGACGTGACAGAGCTGCGCAAGCAGCTGCGCCAGGCCGGGGTCTCGCTCCATGTGGTGAAAAATACGCTTCTGCGCCGCGCCGCCGGTGACGCCGGCCTGGGCGAGTTGAGCGACTATTTCAAGGGGCCGACCGCGGTGGCCTTCGGGCCCGCCGATCCGGTCCAGACCGCGAAGATCTTCCATGAGTTCTACGCGCGCCTCGAAAAGCCGACCGTGCGCCGCTTCGTCGTTGAAAAGCGCGCCTACGGCGCCGGCGATCTGAAGGCGATCGCCAGTCTGCCGCCGCGCGAAGTCATCCTCGCGCAGTTGATCGGCGCCGTCGAAAGCCCGATCGCCGGATTCATCGGCACGCTGGATGCCATCATTCGCGAACTGGTGGGCACCGTGGAGGCGATCGCGGACAAGAAGAAGTAGCCCGCGGCGGCATTTTCAGTCTATTCGCAGCACTGATCAATTAATCGCAAGCCCGGTACGTTCCAGGGTATCGGCAGGAAAGGATTGGAAACGTGTCCAGCACCATCGATCAAGTGGTTGGCATCATCGAAAACATGTCGGTGATGGAGCTGTCGCAGCTGTCGAAGACGCTGCAGGAGAAGTTTGGCGTGACCGCGGCCGCGCCGGTGGC
>DATMBC010000096.1 GCA_035559435.1 bacterium | reverse complement strand
AACGGTCGCCATTTGGAAGACATCGATACGACGCCGGCGACCCGCCGGCGTCGTTTTGTTTGCAATAACAGCCGTGACATTCCGCGCCCGACAGTGTAAATAGGCGCGTTTCAAGGCCGGAAACGATGAATCAGAAAACCGCCATGCTCGACACCGAGACCGACATCGTCTCGACACGCACCTCGTACGCCGATCTGGAAGAGCAGATTCTGGCCTTCTGGGACCAGGAAAAGATCTTTGAACAGTCGATCGCGATCCGTCGCGACGCGCCGGCCTTTGTCTTCTTTGAAGGGCCGCCGACCGCCAACGGCAAGCCGGGTATTCACCACGTGATTGCCCGCACGATCAAGGACCTGGTCTGCCGCTACCGGACGATGAAAGGGTTCCGTGTGGATCGCAAGGGGGGCTGGGACACCCACGGGCTGCCGGTCGAGATCGAAGTGGAGCGGCAACTGGGGCTGGAGTCGAAGCAGAAGATCATCGAGTACGGCGTCGACAAGTTCAACGCCAAGTGTCGCGAGTCGGTCTTCACCTACAAGCGCGACTGGGACCGTCTGACCCGCCGCATCGCCTTCTGGCTGGATCTCGAGCACCCGTATGTGACCTTCGAGAACGACTACATTGAGACAGTCTGGTGGATCCTGGCGCAGTTTTTCCAGCGCGACCTGCTGTACGAAGGGCACAAGATTGTCCCGTACTGCCCGCGCTGCGGCACCGGGCTTTCGAGCCACGAGGTGGCGCAGGGATACGACACGGTCAAGGATCCTTCGATCACCGTGATCATGCCGTTGCGCGACGATCCGGACACGGCGCTGCTGGTCTGGACGACGACACCATGGACGCTGATCTCCAACGCGGCGGTCGCGGTCGGGGATGGGATTGACTACATCCGGGCGCGCAAGGACGGGAAGACCTACATCCTTGCCGAGGCGCGGGCGCAGGCGGTGCTCAAGGGCGAGTATGAAGTGCTGGAGCGGATGAAGGGGCGTGATCTGGTGGGGCGCAAGTATGTCCCGCTGTTCGACTACTTCTCCGACACGCCGGAGCCGGCGGCGTTCAGCGTGTTGCCCGCCGACTTTGTCAGCACCGAGGATGGCACGGGGATTGTGCACATCGCCCCGGCCTTCGGCGCCGATGACTATGAACTGGGACGCGCACAGGGTCTGCCGGTGCTGCAACCGGTGCGTCCCGACGGCACCTTCGAAGAGAAGATCGCGCCGTACGCCGGGCAGTTTGTCAAGGACGCCGACAAGACGATCATCCGCGACCTTAAGGGAATGGGCCGTCTCTATGACGCCGGCCAAATCGAGCACACGTATCCGTTCTGCTGGCGGTGCGACACGCCGCTTCTTTACTACGCGCGTCGTTCCTGGTACATCCGCACGTCGCAATTCCGCGACCGTATGCAGGAGCTGAACAACACGATTCACTGGTACCCGCCGGAGATCGGCGCGGGGCGGTTCGGCGAGTGGCTGTCCAACAACGTCGACTGGGCGTTGTCGCGCGAGCGGTTCTGGGGGACGCCGTTGCCGATCTGGGTCTGCGCCTGCGGCGAGAAGACCGCGGTCGAGTCGGTGGCTGATCTGAAGGCGCGGGGGTCGCATTTGCCCGAACCGTTGGATCTGCACAAGCCGTATGTCGACGCGATCACCATTGACTGCCCGAAGTGCGGCCGTCCGATGCGGCGCGTGCCTGAAGTTATCGATGTCTGGTTCGACTCGGGCGCGATGCCGTTTGCGCAGTGGCATTACCCGTTTGAGAACAAGGATCGTTTCGACGCGCTGTTTCCGGCCGACTTCATCTCCGAGGCGGTTGACCAGACGCGCGGCTGGTTTTACTCCCTGCACGCCATCTCGACGCTGCTGATGGACCGGGTCTGCTACAAGAACTGCCTGGTGATGGAGTTCATCGTCGACAAGCAGGGGCGGAAGATGTCGAAGTCGCGCGGGAATGTGGTGGACCCGTGGGAGGTGATCAGGGCCGAGGGCGCCGACGCGCTGCGCTGGTACCTGCTGGCGGTGTCGCAGCCCTGGCTGCCGACGCGGTTTGACACCGCGGCGGTGACCGAGGTGCGCAACCGCTACTTCGACACCTGGAAGAACACGCTGTCGTTCTATCACCTCTACGCCGGCATCGACAGGATCGACACGGTGTCGATCCTTACGCGCCGTCCCTCGTCGCATGAATTCGACCGCTGGATCACCTCGCGCGCGGCCAGTGTCTGCGCCCAGGTCGACAAGGCGTTTGATGAGTATGACCTGACCCGGGCGGTGCGCACGATCGCCGATTTCGTGGTCGATGATCTCTCGAACTGGTATGTCCGTCTCAACCGCCGCCGGTTCTGGGGCGCCGAGAACGACGATGACAAGCTGGATGCCTATGCGACGCTGGCGCGGACGCTTCTGATGGTGTCGCAGTTGGCGGCGCCGGCGGCGCCCTTCTTTGCCGACTACGCGTATCGCGAACTGCTGGGCGATGCCGCCGGCTCCGGGGCGTTCCCGGTGTCGGTGCATCTGACCGATTTTCCGGTCTCCAACCGGGCGGCGATCGATCCGGAGCTGGAGGCGCGGATGGCGGCGGCGCAGGAGGTGGTGTCGCTGGGACGGGCGGCGCGGGCCAAGACCCGGTTGAAGACCCGCCAGCCGCTGGCGGAGGCGATCATTATTCGTCCGGCGGATTGGAACTCTGCGTTGCTGGAGCCGGTTACCGCGTTGATTGCGGCGGAACTCAACGTGAAACGGGTGAGTGTGCGCGAATCGTTGGAGGGTGTCGGGAAACTGGCGTTGAAGCCGAACTTCGCGGTGTTGGGCGGCCGGATCGGCGCGCGCATGAAGGAGTTGCAGCAGGCGGTGGCCGGCTGGGACATGAAAACCGCCGAGCGGTACTGCCGTTCGCAGAGCGCCGAGGTCCCGTTGAGCGGGGGGGCGGTGAAGCTGGGTGCGGGCGATTTGGTGATAGACATCTCCCCCCTCCCCGGGTATCATTGCGAGTCCGATGGGCGGCTGATCGTGGCCATCGACACTCGTCTGACCGAAGAGTTACAGGCCGAGGGACTTGCGCGGGAACTGGTCAACCGTGTCCAGAACATGCGCAAGAAACTGGGTCTGGCCGTGACCGACCGGATCATTCTGACGGTCCGAACGACGCCTGTGGCGCTCTCAGGAATTCGCCGGCATGCCGATAAGATCAAGGACGAAACGCTGGCGGTCGAATTCCATCTGGCGGACCGTCCAGCCGATGACCTGGAGGGCGAAAAAGTTGATCTGAATGGGGAGCCGGCGACTATCGCCATCGCCCCCCGGCGCGTATAAGAGCAGCCAGGAGAAGCCGAGTGAACAAGAAAGACCTGAAAAAGTTTGAAGAGATGCTCTTGGCCAAGCGCGCGGAACTGGTCGCCGACATCGGCCACCTGCGCAAGAACGCCATGGACTCGACCCCGACCGAGGCGGCCGGCGATCTGTCGACGCACGCCTACCACATGGCCGACCAGGGGACCGACGCCGAGGAACGTGAGAAGTCGTTCTATTTCGCGTCGAAGTCCGGGCGGTTCCTCTACCACATCGATGAGGCGTTGCGGCGCATCAAGGACGGCACCTACGGCAAGTGCGAGGTGTGCGGCAACGACATCTCGGTGGCGCGGCTGGAGGCGGTGCCGCACGCCCGTCTCTGCATCTCCTGCAAGGAGAAAGACGAGCAGCAGAAGGCGCGCGGCATCTCCGATGCCGCCGTGTAATCCCTGCCTTTTTCCGCCTGAATCCATTGTCCGAGACGCTACCACTGGCTTCCACACACCCGCGACGGGTGATGTGGATGCTTGTGTTGGCGTTGGTGGTGCTGGACCAGGTCTCGAAGTTTTTGGTGGTCTCGACCATGGACCTCTATGAAAGCATCCCGCTTTTGGGTGATTGGCTGCGCATCACCTACATCCGCAATCCCGGCGGAGCCTTTGGGCTGCGCTGGGGGCATGTGGCGGTGTACTATCTGGCGGCGGCACTGGTGATTGCCTGGATTGTCTGGCACCTCTGGCGTGAGGGATCGACCGGCCGGTTGTCGATGTGGGCGTTGGCGCTCATTCTCGCCGGGGCGCTGGGCAACCTCGTGGACCGCGTCCTACAGGGCGAGGTCGTGGATTTCATCGACTGCGAGTTCTTCGATCTGGCGGTGCCGGCCTTCAACCTCGGCATCTTGCATCATCCGGGGCTGGAACTGGATCGCTGGCCGACCTTCAATGTTGCCGACTCGGCGGTGACGATCGGCGTGGTCGCCCTGCTGGTCTCGCTGATTCGCGATCCGGTCGTGTTTGCCCATCCTGTCGCGCCCGCGCCGGAGGAACCGGTTGCCGGGCACGATGTTGAGGAATCCGATCACCTCCCGCCGGCTTCGCGGACCTCGGCGTGATGGCGGCGACGAACGTTCACCCTTCAGCCGGACTTACGACATCATGAGCAGAGGAACCCCGATCCCGACGGAAATCGGCCGTGCCAACCAGTGGGACATCAAGATCCGCTGGAACAACGGCCAGGAGCACGTCTTCCCGGCGCGATTCCTGCGTCTGGCCTGCCCCTGCGCGGCCTGTGTGGAGGAGATGACCGGCGAGAAGCTCGTGACTGAGGAGACGGTGCCGGCGGATGTCCACCCTCTGTCCATCCACCCGGTCGGCCGATACGCGATCCAGATTCTCTGGAGCGATGGCCATCAGACCGGCATCTACACGTGGGAACGCCTCTGGCAGCTGGCCGAAGCGCTGCCGCGGTAGGCGGACTGTCCTAATTCGATTCGACGGATGCGGCGGCGGTCACCGGCGCGTCGGCGTGCCGGTGGATGATGTAGCGCGGCAGTCCATTCCCCAGACGGCAGGTGATTTCATAGGCGATCGTGCCGGCGCGTTTGGCCAGCTCGAGCGCGGTGATCGTCTCTTGGCCGTCGCGGCCGATCACGGTCACCGGATCGCCGATCGCCGCATGGTCGAGGTGGGAGACATCGACCATGGTCAGGTCCATGCCGACCACGCCCACGATCGGACAGCGTGTGCCGCGGATCAGCATCTCGCCGTTGTTGGACAGATGCCGGGTGTAGCCCATTCCGTAACCGATCGGGATCACGGCGATCGTCATGGCGCGCGGCGCCTGGAAACCATCGCCATAATGCACCCACTCGCCGGCCTGGATGCGGCGCTGGTGAAGGATGCGCGAGCGTACCGACATCACCGGACGGATGCCGGCAAGCGGGCCGGGAGGCGGATCCATTGCGCCGTAGGCGACAATCCCCACGCGGATGCCGTCGAAGGCGGTCACCGGATGATAGGCGACCGGATACGAACTGGCGGCATGGCGGAAACCGGGGTCAATGCCCAGCTGCTTCAATCCGTCGAGGACATGACGGAAACGGTCGGTCTGCTCCTGGATGGCGTCGCCGGAGGCGCTGTAGTGGGCGCGGTAGTGCGTGTAGAGTCCGGCGATGCGGACATTCGGCAGGGCCGCAATGCGGGCGATGCGATCGGCGGCGCTCTCCCAGTCCAGTCCCAGTCGAGAGAGCCCGGTGTTGATCTCGATATGCAGCGGCAGGACGCGTGATCCGGCCAACCGCGAGTACGCCAGCGCACTCTCCTCGCTGCTGATCGATGGCGTGAGGTTCCACTCGGTCACGGCGGGGAGGTCGGTGTCCGCCGGCGGGTGCAGGAGCACAATTTCGCCGTCGACATCGGCGCGGCGCAGGGCCATCCCCTCGTCGACGGAGACCACCGCGAATCGCGAGATGCCGAATTCGGCGGCCACGGCGGCGACGGTGCCGGCGCCATGGCCGTACGCGTCGGATTTCACCACCAGCAGGATGTCGCGCTGGGGACCAATCGCGGCCTTCAGCAGCCCGAAGTTCGAGCGCAGGGCCGACAGGTCAATCTCGCAGTAGGTGCGGTGCCGGACGGTTGCTTGGGATGTCATCGCGGTGTGCCTGCCTGTCGCCGGAGCCGGCGATGGCGTATCGAATCTACCGGCATCTTTCCGGTCTCACAAGGGCATTCATGGTCCACGTCTTGTATGTCGGCAGGGGGATGGCGGATTCATGAGCGGTAAAATTTCTCCCCTCACCCTGACCTGCTCCCCTTTCAGGGGAGAGGGCACTTGCCTGATACGCAATCCATGGATCGGAGCCCGCAGGACTCGTCGATCGGTCCACGGAGCGCTCACCGAAATCGCCTCTGCCCCGCAGGGGGAGAGGGCCGGGGTGAGGGGCCGCTCCCGTCGCGCACGTTACCCCGAGCACGGCGCTTTCCCGGCGGTGCGCCGGAGCGTATATTAATGGCAACCGATTTTGTCGCGGTCGCGAAGGAGCGTATCGGCATGGCTCAAAATCCTGCGGAATCCCCGGAAGCGAAGACGCCACGGCGTCCCTGGGAAATCCTGATCGTTGGCTTGCTCGGGCTTTTGACCCTGGCGGCGGTGCTGCTCATCCTCACCGACCTGCAGGGATGGGTCTGATCTCTCGGTGAGGCGGCAGGCAGCCTGTGGGAGCCATCTTTCTCATCGTGGGAGTCTCCGGTCTGCTCTTCATCGTGCTGGCGTTGGCGATGAAGAAGACGACGCCGGAGGCATCCCTGGTTGCGCTCGAAGACCGCCTGCGCGTCTGCGCCATTTGCCAGGATGAGTTCGCCGAGTCGGAGATGGTGACGCGCAAGGTGGGAGAGGCGGGGTACCTGCGTTACTTCTGCGACCGGTGCGTGATCGAGTTGTACGAGGAGTCGCGCCTGTTGCACGATCCGCGGTCGAAGGATTAGCTTCCGCTCCGATGCCGCGCGAATCCAAGTCGCAGAAGGCCGCGCGCGCCCGGCGGATTGCCGACGGCCTGCGCCGTCTCTATCCCGCCCGCTGTGCGCTGACCCACGACAATCCCTTTCAATTGCTGGTGGCGACCATTTTGTCGGCGCAATGCACCGACGAGCGGGTCAACATGGTGACGCCGGCTCTGTTCGCGCGGTATCCGGATGCGGCGGCGTTCGCGTCGGCGCGTCAGGGGGAGATCGAGAAGATCATTCACCCGACCGGATTCTTCCGCGCCAAGGCCAAGAGTATCCTCGGCGCCAGCCGTCTCATCCGCGAACGCCATGGCGGCACGGTGCCCCGGACGATGGCGGAACTTGTCGCTCTTCCCGGAATTGGACGTAAGACCGCCAACGTGGTTTTGGGGACCGCGTTCGGAATGGCCGAAGGCGTGGTGGTCGACACCCATGTCGGACGGTTGGCGCGACGGATGGGACTGACGGCACAGACAGACCCGGAGAAGGTTGAACGGGATCTGATGGACTTATTGCCGCAGGCGGAATGGATCGAGTTTTCGCACCGCATGATCTGGCACGGGCGTCGTATCTGTATGGCCCGCAAGCCGTTATGTAGCCAATGTCCGATTGCCGCCGACTGCCGGAAAATCGGAGTGTAACAAATCCCATTCGGCGTGTGTTATGGCGATATCACCGCCTGCCACACGTGGCGGGTCTGCTGGTTCTCATTACAGGAGAAAGTGCGATGTGTCGTGGTCTGCTAACGGCAGTGGCTGTGTTGGGAGTTTGGGCGGCGGGTTCGGCCACGCAGGCCGCGCCGTATGTGCTTGATCCCGCGGCGAAAAACCGGGTCGAATTTCACTCCAAGGCGACATTAGAGTCATTTAGCGGCAAGGCGAAGACGTTCACGGCCGAATTCGAGGTTGATCCGGCGCAGTTGCGGCGCACTCGCGGCAAAGTGACTGTCGATCTGCGCACTTTGGACACCGGAATCGACCTGCGCAACAAGCACATGCGCGAAAATCACCTGCACACCGATTCGTTTCCCAACGCCGTGTACGCCATTGACAGTGTCGCCACCGCCGCCGACGGGGCCACCGTCACGACCGTCTATGGCCGCATGACCATCCATGGCCAGACCCGCGCCATGACGGTCCCGGCCTCGGTCGCCGAGACCGGCGACGGGACAGGGTACCGACTGCAAAGCGAGTTCCCGCTCAAGATCACCGACTTCGGGATACCGCGTCCGGAATTCCTTTTCCTCAAGCTGGCGGAGGAAGTGCGGATCGTGGTGGATCTGGTGATTGTGCCTCAACGGCCATAGGATCGGCGGGCATCTTCCGGTGTAAGAAGGGCATCCGGACGGCGGCGACCGTCTTGATCGTTGGCGCCGTTCGGCTTATCCTGCCAGTCTGCCCGCGGGGAACGGCGGGCATCGCCCATGACCGATACACCCGCGCACGAGGAGACACCCTACGAGTTTGGACGCCGCCTCTTTGCGGCGGGGGTGGCGGAATTCCAACAGGGCGGGTACTTCGAAGCGCATGATCTTTGGGAAGAATTTTGGCAGGAGCTGCGCGGCGGCGACCGCCTCTTTCTCCAAGGGTTGATTCATCTGGCTGTGGGGACCTACCACTTCCAGAACGGCAACCTGAAGGGCGCGCGCAGCCAACTGGGAAAAGCGACGCAGAAACTAGGTCGGTATCCCGAAGGACACTGGGGCGTGGACATCGCGCCCTGGCGGGTCTGGGCGGCGGCGGTGGCCGGTGGCGCGACGGTGCCTCCGCCGGAGGCGGCGGTTGTGTTCGACTCGCGCCGTTTTCCCGGGCAGCTGGCCATGGCGCCGCGATGATCCGGAAATCAAGGGAGGAGTGATTTGATGAGATTCCGCGTGTGGTGGGGATGCCTTCTGATGGCCGTGATCGCCGGCGGCTGCGGCGGGGGCGGCAATGTCGCCGAGAAGATCGCGCAGATCCGCGTCTGGGAGGATCAATCTTGGACCGCCAACGGCCGGCTGGTCTCGATGCTGGCCGATCGCGACGAAACGGTGCGTGAACGCGCCGCGTACGCGCTCGGGCGGGTCGACGACACGCTGACACTGGATACGCTGCGTCAGGTTCTGCTGACCGACAAGTCCCCCAAAGTGCGCGCGGCCGCGGCCTTTGCGCTGGGCGTCTGGACGTGGAAAGTCGGCAAGAATGCGTTGGTGGAAGCCTTACCAAAGGAAACCGACCCCGATGTGCTGATCGCCATCCTGCAGGCGGCCGCGCGCGTCTATGCGCGCGACGAGTATGCGATGTTCTTTCCCTACCTGCGCCATGCCGACCCGCGGGTGCGGGCGCAGACAGCCCAGACGCTGGACATGCTGAACCGTCGCGAGGCCACCGATTCGATCATTCCGTTGCTTGACGATCCGGAGCCGTCGGTGCGCAAGACGGCGCTTTTGTCCTTGATCCGTATAGGCGTGGAGCAGGCGGCGCGTCAGGGCGCGCGTTTTATCAATGATCCCGATCCGGAGATCCGCGCACTGGCTTACAAGTTGGCCGGATCGGCGCGTTTCCCGGAGCGCAACGCGCTGCTGATCGCGGGTTTTCGCGATCCGGAGCCCCAGGTGCGGTGCGCCATCGCCGATGCCTGCATCGTGATGCGCGACACCGGCGTGCTCAACTCGATTCTGCCGGCGTTGTCGTCGGAGCCGCGGATCGATGTCCTCCAGCGGGTCCTGCGGGCAGCGGCCGAGCACATTCACGCGCATCTGAGCGAATGGGTGCTGCCGCTCTTGTCGCATCCCGATCCGACGGTGCGGGCGCAGGCGGTCAATGCGCTGTGCAACCGCCGCGACACCCCGTGCTGGGCGGAGATCGCCCGCGCCGAGACGGATCCGGACTGGCGGGTGCGGGTGGCCATTTTCGACGCGATCGCCAAGATCGCCCGCTTTGTGCCGGTGGACACCCAGATCATCTTTCCCATGACGCGGCGTTTGATGGAGGACCCATCGCCGCGGGTGCGGGCCAAGGCCCTGCAGACCTACATCGACTATGGAGGCGGCGACGGCGACAAATATCTGGCCCGGCTGTACCATGACACCAGCGACTACGTCGTGGCGATGGCGGTGCAGCTGATCGGCACCTACCACATCAACATCTACACCGACTCGCTGCACCAACTCTATCAGAAGTACGCCGATGATCCCAATCCCGATGTGAAGTGGGCGATTCTGGCGGCATCGGCGAACATGCTGCCGACCGTGCAGATCGATTCCATCCGACAGGACATCATCAACTGGGGGATGGCCGATCCCAACCGGCTGGTGCGTTGGTACACGATCGCGGTGGCCTTCAAGTTCCACCAGGACCGCCGTCATGAGCTGGGCGTTTTTGAAACCGATCTGTCCGTGGCCAACATCGACAGTCTGTTGCCGGCGTATGCGTCTCCGCCGCTGGCGCGGATCGAGACCACGCGCGGCGCCATCACGGTGGAGCTGGACACGCGATGGGCGCCCCGCGCGGTCCGCCAATTCATGGAGAATGCGCGGATGGGCGCCTACGACAACACGCCCGTCAACGAACTCCAGGGCGGGCAGTTGGTGACACTGGGCGATCGCAACGGCGATGAGGCGAATTTGCCGCCGGCGAATGTCCGCGATGAGTATTCGCCGCAGCGGGTGGAGCCCGGCACGCTCATGTGGTCTATCATCGCCCGTCACGCCGGACGCGGCACGTTCATGATCGCGCTCAACCGACTGCCTTACCAGGATTGGCGGTACCCGGTGTTCGGACGCGTGCGCGAGGGGTTGGATGTCGCGCACAATCTGACGCTGGCGGACACGGTGCGCACGATTCAGATTCTGCCGGCGGGCATATCGTGAGGACTCGCACGCTGTCGGCCGTGGTCGCCGGTGTTGTGCTGGGCGGAACGGCGCGCGCGCAGACGTCCCTGCCGGTGGATTCGATTGTCGCGCGGGCGCGCGCGGCGCTGGCCGCCTGCGATTCGCTGGTCGAAGATGCCACCTTCACCTCGAGACTCTACGAGCGCGAATTGCACGGCGACGGCACCCTCAAGTCCGAGAAGATCTACCAATCCCGCCAGTATGTGCGCGGCAACGACAGCCGCGAAATCCTGGTCGCGATGTGGGAAGATGGCAAGCCGGTCAAACCCTCGAAACTGGCCGACGAACAGAAGAAACGCGACGAGGAGCGCAAGAGACGGCACGAACGACGCGGGAAGGGCGAGGATGACGAGGGCGGTTCGCAGGAGATGATGGCGCCACTCTTGCCCCGCTACAGCGACGACTACCAATTTCCCGCCGCGGCCGCCGACACCGTCGACGGCATCCCCTGCTGGAAGATCACCGTCGAGCCGTTGCGCGCCGATGAGAAGCGGGTGAAGGGGTTCATCTGGGTGGCGCAGGCCGACAGCCGTCCGGTGGCCGAGGAGTACGACATGGCCAAGCGTCCGGGGGCGCTCAAGGAGTTCGGGATTCGGCTGGATCATTCCCCCACGCTGGGCGCCTGCGCCTTCCCGCGGCGGTTCTTCCTCAAAGGGTGGGGCAAGGCGCTTGTGTTCATCAAGTTCAACTTCGAAGTCGAGATGCTGACCGACTCGCTGCAAGTCAATGTCGGCGTGCCCGATTCGCTCTTCGCCCTGCCGGGGTCGAAGTAATCCGCCAACTGACGGGCGGTCGCCGACGTTGTACTCTCGCTGGTTCGATTGACGCGCCATGAGCACAATGACCGACAGCGCACTGATCCTGGCCCTGCGCAAGGAGGCCGATCTGACCGAGGCCATCCGCGCGTTCGGGTCGGCGATTGTCGCCTATTCGGGCGGCGTCGATTCGACCTACCTGGCCGCGGTGGCGCATGAGGCGCTGGGGACGCGCGCGGTCATTGCGACCGCGCAGTCGCCCTCGATGGCCGATGGGGAGTTTGTCTTCGCCTCGACACTGGCCGCCGAACGCGGCTGGCATTTCCAAGTGGTGAAAACCGGCGAAGCGGAGGACCCGCGCTGGCTGGCCAACGATGCCAATCGCTGCTACTTCTGCAAGACGGAACTCTTCACCGTGCTGGGGCGGCTCGCGGCGGCAAACGGCATCGGGCACATCCTCTATGGCGCCATTCCCGAGGACTTCGGCGACGTGCGTCCGGGACTGCGCGCCGCCGCCGAACAACGCGCGCGGGCGCCGTTGGTCGATGCCGGCTTGACCAAGCCGGAGATTCGCGCCCTGTCGCAGCGGCGCGGGTTGCCCACCTGGGACAAACCGCCGGCGGCCTGTCTGGCGTCGCGCTTTCCCACCGGTACGGCGATCACGCAGCCGGAGTTGCGCCAGGTCGACCGCGCGGAAGCGGCGTTGCAGGCGCTGGGATTCCGCGGGCACCGTGTGCGGCACCATGGCGAACTGGCGCGCATCGAACTGCAGAACGGCGATTGGGAAAGAATCGCCGGCGATGGGTTCCGCGCGCGGGTGATCGAATTGGTGAAGGCGGCGGGATACAAGTATGTGACGATCGATCTGGGCGGATATCGCCCGGCGGGATTGAACGCTTGACGGCCCAGCAGGGTCGATGGAGCGTGTGTCGAAACGATGCGCACGCTCTGGGATTCGAGCGCTGTTTCTTTCAACAAGCAAATTCCCTCTTTTCTGGAAGGGGACAGGGTTAGGGTGAGGGGGTAAAGTCCGCAATGGGAGCGGCCCCTCACCCCGGCCCTCTCCCCCTGCGGGGGAGAGGGCGAATTTCGGTGAGCGCTCTGTCGACTGATCGAGGCGAATGAGGATGGATTTCACAACACTCTTGCAGGATGTGGCCGCGGGACGGCTGAATGCCGGCGAGGCAGCGAAGCGACTGAGCGACTGGCCGGCCTCCGATCTGGGATTCGCGCATCTGGACAATCACCGCGATCATCGCACCGGCTTTGTGGAGGTTGTCTACTGCGCCTCGAAGTCGCCCGAGCAGGTGGCGGCGATCCTCAAGAAGCAGTCGGAGCATCAGCGTGTGCTTCTGGGCACACGCGCCGAGCGCGCGCACGCCGAGGCGGCGATGGCGGCGGTGCCCGACTTGGAGTATTTTCCCGAGGCGCGCATTCTGCGGCGTCTGGATCCGGCGCGCCAGGTGGCGGCGGCGCCGATCGCGGTCATCTCCGCCGGGACTTCCGATCTGACGGTGGCGGAGGAGGCGGCGCTGACGGTGGAAACTGTCGGACAGACACCCTGGCGTAAATACGATGTCGGTGTGGCGGGATTGCATCGTGTGGCCGGTATCCGCGAGGAACTGGAACGCTGCGGCTGCGTGATTGTTGTAGCCGGAATGGAGGGCGCGCTGCCGTCGGTGGTCAGCGGGCTGATTTCGCGTCCGGTGATCGCGGTGCCGACCTCGGTCGGTTATGGGGCCGCGTTTGGAGGGCTGGCCGCGTTGCTGGGGATGCTGGCCGGCTGCGCGCCGGGAGTGACGGTGGTGAATATCGACAACGGTTTCGGCGCCGCGGTGGCGGCCTGCCGGATCAACACGAAGGTGGCACGATGAGCGAACTGGCGGCGAAAACCTGTGTGCCCTGCCGTGGCGGCGTGCCGCCGCTGCGCGGGCGTGAACTGACCGACCTGCTGCACCAGTTACAGGGCTGGACGGTGGTCGGCGAACATCATCTGCGCAAGGAATACGCCTTTCCCAACTTCGCCGCGGCGCTGGCGTTTGTGAACCGGATCGGCGCGATCGCCGAGGAGCAGGGGCACCACCCCGACATCTATCTTGCCTGGGGCAAAGTCGAAGTGAAACTGTGGACGCATAAGATCGACGGGCTCACCGAATCAGATTTCATCATGGCCGCCAAGATCGACGCTCTGCCGCGGGGATGACGCTTCAGACGTCCTGCTCTGTGTCGTCTCGGCGGCAAAGGGAACACAATCCCTTTCTTAACTAAGCAGACGACTCGAAGCGGCGGGCGGACATTCTCGGAAAGGCAAAGGAGAACGACATGGCCAAATCCATCCATCACTATCGCGGGCGCGACATCGATGTGTCGTGGGACAAATTGCGTTGTCTGCACGTGGCGGAGTGTGTGCTCGGCTTGCGCACAGTCTTCGACACCGACAAGACCCCCTGGGTTCAGCCCGAGAACGAGAGCGCCAATCAGGTCGCGTCGGTGATTCACCGTTGCCCGACCGGGGCGCTGCAGTATGCGCGCAAGGACGGCGGTCCGGCGGAGAGGCCGGATGCGCAGAACACGGTGCGGGTCGCGGCCGCCGGGCCCCTCTATGTGCGGGGCGACATCCGTCTGGTGGTGGGTGGCGAGACGGTGCATGAGACGCGCGCGGCGCTCTGCCGCTGCGGCAAGTCGGCGAACAAGCCCTACTGCGACGGCACCCACACGCGTGTGGGGTTCGAAGACGATGGCCACGGCACGCAGAAGGCGGTTGTCGAGACCCTGCCGTCGGGGCCGGTGACCATCACGCCGCGTCCCAACGGCCCGGACTTCTGCGAGGGGCCGCTGGAGGTCCAGTCATCGGACGGGCGCATCCTTTACCGCGGCGAGAAGGTCTCGCTGTGCCGCTGCGGCGGCTCGCAGACCAAGCCCTTCTGCGACGGCAGCCACCGGAGCAACGGGTTCGAGGCGCCCTGAGTGAGCGACCCACAGGGCTATCGGGCGGAGCGTCGTGAGACGGCGCTGCTGGTTCTGGTCGCCATTCTGGCCACATTTATTCCGCAGCGGCTCTACCTGCATCTTGTCAACCCCCACGCCGATGCGTTTCTCTTCGGCTACAACATCCATCATCTCTTCACCGGCGCGGCGATCGAGATTCCCGCGGCCATCGTGCTGGCGCTTCGACTCGGCAGTCGATGGACCCGACGCGTCGCCGCTCTCGCCTTCGGCGCGGGAACGGCCATGGTGCTCGATGAAGTAATCTTCCTGATCACCACCGACGGCAGTAACATGGCGTATCTGACGCCGATCTCGCTGTGGGGCGCGGTGGTGCTGGTGGGTCTGGCGGTCGCGGGACTGGTGATCGTCCTGAGTCTTAGCCGAACGCAGCCGTGAGTGCCACGGGTGCGCTCCAATCGGCCACACTTAGTTGCTCTTGAATCATCCGACGCTCGTCCGCTTTCCGCTGAGCACGAATCCCCAGTCGATGGCCTGACCGGCGGGGGTGGCCCTGATGCAAAAAGCGCATCAGGGCTTGCCTCACGCCGTGTCCACGTGCTGAAATGCTCCTCGTCTGGCGAGTACTTCGATTCAAATCCCACTCGCTCACGATCGCAGTTGAGTTAACCCTGGCGAGATAATGCCCTCGCCGCCACCCTTCGCCTTGCAAGGTTCTGGAATTGCGTTATCTTGGAAGCGGGGTTCCATCCGCCTTTGCGCCGGGTCTATTGTATGCGTTGGCCCAACAGCACATTGATCTGTCGAAGTGTGAAGTGGTCGCTTCTGGCAATTGCGCTGATTGTCAGAGGCAGCGATCAGTCCGCCGCCGCAAGCCTTGTTTCACCGGCCGGACTGGTGAGCGCCGATTCAATCCGGTCGTACCTGACACGGTTGGAAGCTTTCAACGGCCGCGTGTCGGGCACTGACTCGATCTATGCGGCGAGGGACTGGATCCATTCGCGGTTTGTGGCGTTTGGGTATGATTCGGTCTACAATGATTCATTTATCGCGCCGGTATTCGGCGGAGACCGCCCCTGTTATAATGTTGTCGCGACCCGAGTGGGCGACAGCCATCCGGAATATCAGATTGTGATTGGCGCACATTATGATGGAGTGCCCGGCTCGCCGGCGGTCGATGACAATGGCAGCGGGGTCGCCGGTGTGCTGGAGTTGGCGCGCGTGACGCGCGGGCTGGACTTCGACGTGACGCTGGTGTTTGTCACGTTCGATGCGCACGAGTGGGGAATCCATGGCTCCACTCATTACGCCACCGCTGCCGCCGCCCGTGGCGACCAGATTCTCGTCATGCTGAATCTCGATATGTTGGGATTCGCGCCGAACAGCGGCGACGCCCTGCTGCTCTTTGATCCCGATGACCGCTACGCCCGTATCTGGGCTGATAGCGGCGGACCGCGTTTCGGACTTACCGGACATCCTGTCATGTCCTACTACGATGTGGATCATTACCCGTTCGTCCAGCGGGGCTACCATGGACTGTTCGTCTTTGAGTATCTCTTCTCATCGGTCCATCACAGCGCGCGTGACAGCGTTGCCTACATCAATTTCGATTATGCCGCGCGCATGACCGACGCGACGCTGGCCTGTGTCGCCGCCATCGCAAACAGCGACTGGGACGCCGACGGAGTCGCCAACGCAGTGGACAACTGCCCGGCGAATCACAATCCGATGCAGACAGACAGCGATGGCGACCTTGTGGGCGATGTGTGCGATCCCTGCACGTGTCCATGCCCCGCGGATCCCGTGTGTGACGGTATATACTCGGACGTACTGGATGTGGTGACCGTCATGCATACGGCGTTTCGAGGCGCGCCGCCGCTGTTTGACCCGGGATGCCCGTTCGAACGCAATGATGTTGATTGTTCCGGAGTGGCGGATGTGGTCGATCTCGTGCGCGTGATCGATGTGGCCTTCCGCGGCGCAGATCC
This sequence comes from bacterium, assembly GCA_035559435.1. NCBI lineage: Bacteria > bacterium. Next base: position 5,567 of record DATMBC010000096.1, on the reverse strand, counting down.
CGCGGTGACATTCTGCCGACCTTGCCCCTAGGGCAGACCGCAACGGTGGGATGTCAGAAATAAACAGCGCCGCCAAGCAGGTCGGGTGGCATGAGTGGCGCACACCGCGCGACGAAGCGAATCGCGTGGCCGCGGTCTCTGACCGCGGTCGAGCGGAACAAGACAATCGCAGAGTCAATCGTCCAAGAGGTCGAGAGCCCGAACCGAGTCAAATGAGTGAAGTCTTAGAGTGACATCACACGGGCAGTATGTGCCGTCGGCACACCGCGGTCAGAGACCGCGGCCACCCAATTCCGGTCACGTGCAGACCTTCAGTCCGGCCACCCGGCCAGCTTCTTAGCAGTTCCCGCGTGCGAAGTGCTCGTAAAGTTTCACCAGCCGAGAATCGTCACCTCCATCACTTGGTATTGCGAAAGATTTCGGAAACGGTTTAGAATAGTCGGAAGCGAGGCATGCGAGCATGATCGCACAATGCTTCAACCCCATTTCCATAAAGTGAGGTTGCATGGGAGTTCCAAGTGCTAGGCGCAGTTGTCGAACTGAAAGACTGCCCGGGTGAGCATAGGAGCACAGATACCTGTATACGTGGAGAGCATGAAGCTCATTAAAGCCAGCTTCCTTGCCAAGTTCATTCCAAGTAAGCAATGGCCATCGAAGCTCCACGAGGATCTTATTTCTCTTGGAATCAGAAAGCTCTTTGAACAGCGAATTCTCTTCGAGTTCAGAACGAAACTCCTTCACAAACTCAAGGACCGATTTCAGCAATTCCTTGCCCTCATCCGAACTCACGGGGAAACGAGCTTGCTTGGCGGAATCTACATAGCTCCATGCCAGGAAGCGGAATTCTGCTTCCTCTCTGGTCGCTGGGGTCACAAACAAATGATTGAAAAGTAGAAACGACTCGTGACACATTCGCGCCAACCCAAGAATGGAAAAAGCATCACGATAATGGGAATGTGGTGCCAATTCTGGAATCTGGACTCCTCGAAAGAGTGCAAGGGCAGACAATGCATGCTGAACAACCTTGTACCCCAAGACTTCGGCCTGTAAAATGCGGTCGAACTTGCCTCCCTCGGTCCCCTTGGCCGCTTCAGTTTGATTCACGTGAATGCGAAACAGCCGGCAAAAGGCTTCTTCTGTGCTCATTCTGAATTCAGGATATTCGGTCATCTCAATATGTTCTTCTTCCAGCGAATGGATCAAGCATCCGCAGTGCCTTGCTCCAATTCCTTCTCAAGTCGGAGAAGTTCTTGAATCCTTGCATGATGTCCGATGAAGTCAAGTCGCTCATCAAGTGTAAATGGCCGGGTGGCATGAGTGGCGCACACCGCGCGACGAAGCGACTCGCGTGGTTGCGGTCTCTGACCGCGGTGTGCCGACGGCACATATTGCCCGTGTGATGTCACTCTAAGACTTCACTCATTTGATGCGTTTCGGGCTCTTGGGCGCTTGAGTTTGCGATTGTCTCGCTCCGCTCGACCGCTGTCAGAGACCGCGGCCACCCAATTCAGGTCACGCGCTGACCGTCAGTCCGGCCACCCGGCTCACGATGAGAATTAAGTTAACCCTGACGAGATAAAGCCATCGTCAGGGCGCCCTTCCGAATCAGATTTGGTATTGAGATGGCGGAGAGACCGGGATTCGAACCCGGGAGACGGAGTTACCGTCTACACGCTCTCCAGGCGTGCTCCTTAAACCACTCGGACATCTCTCCCGACCGGAAGATACTACCTCACCGGTGGGAGGATCAAGTCGGTTGGCGCAATCGAAACAGATTGCTTCGTCACACGCCTCCGCCTGCCGGGGAGACTTTGCCGGGCCTGCGATCAGGGGGGGTGAGGCAGGTGGGTGGATGCGCCGATAAGATGAGGGGGCGCTGGACCCGCCCCGGCCATCATGTCCGAGCGATTCCGACTGCTGTATCTGGCCGATGAGCCGGTCACGCCGGTGCCGGGGGTGCTGTTTCCGCCCGACCCGCTGGCGGAGCCGCATCCGGAAAGTTGCCAGACTTACGAGACTTACCTGCACACGCCGGTGCCCGGCGCAACCGACGGCCACGGGGGCATGGCGCATTTTCTCGAATTGCCGCGCACCGGCGTGCTGTGGAACCCGCTGGCGCGTCTGAAAGTCCTGCGGCTGTTGCACCGGCTGCGTCCCGATGCGATCATCGTGCGCGGCATCGCCGCGCGGGTGCTCGGGCTGTCGGCGGCGCGGGCACTGGGTGTGCCGAGCCGTCAGGCACTGGTCACCGATCTGGGGCAGAGTGTTACCCTGCCGGTCCTGCGCTCGCTGGTGCGCGCCAATGACCATGCCACGCACTTCCTCACCGATTCCTACGCCGCCGCCCAGCGGCTGATCCGTCAAGAGCAGGTCCAGCGCGGGCGGATCGATATCATGCGGTGGGGGGTGGAGCTGACACGATTCGGGCGCCGCAGCCCCGAGTCGGTGGTCGAGGCCAAGCATCGTCTCGGACTGTCGGCGCATCAGCCGCTACTTCTGGCCGCCGGACGGTTCGCCGCCACGCAGGACTACGACACGCTGCTTTATGCGCTGCGCCAGCTGCTGCCGCACATGAAGGATGTGCGTCTCGTGATCTGGGGGCTGGGGGGCGCCGAACTGCCGGCGACGGTGCGGGAGTTGAGCGTCCGTCATGGCGTCGAGGAGCATCTGCTCGACCTGTCGCCGTCGATCGCGCTGGAGTCCTGCATCGCCGCCGCCGATGTCGGCGTGGTGACATCGTATGTCGAATCCTGCTCGCCCTTTCTTCTGCTCTACATGGCGGCGGGGTTGCCGGCGGTGGCGGTCAATGTCGGCGGCAACAACGAGCTGATTGTGCCGGGGGAGTCGGGGTACCTGGTTGACTTCAAGGATCCCGACCAACTGGCGATGTTTGTCACCATTCTGCTCCTGTCACCCGAGTTGTCCGAGCGTTTCGCCGCGGCGGCGCGGGCGCGGGTGGAGGCCAATTACGCCTACACCGCCGCTTGTCGCGCGCGCGAGGATTTTTTCCGCATGATGGCCTATGGCGTGACGCGGTAAGTCAGTCGCCTACGATTGACGTGCCACGATTCGGTGAGTCTTTGCCCCTGTGTTGCCGCGGGGAAAAAGTTTGCTTCCCGCCATGGCGGACCGGCGTCGGTCCGATCCGCCTTCGGTGGATCGGGCCTCATCGCAATGGCGGATGGCGGCCAGGTACGCCGGTGGAGGTCGGTGCGCCGTGCGTAGGGGCGTATTGCATACGCCCCTCCCCCCACCGGCCACGCGCGCCGGGGCGTATGCAATACGCCCCTACGTGATAACGTGAACTCACGCGGCATCTGTCCACCGTCGTTGCGAGGAGGAGTCCGCCGCAGCAATCTCTTTTTCTGCCCCGTTTGTGCGGAGCGGCGCCTGTGCGTCTGGGCGCGGCCACTTGGTTGTGCAAGCATCTGATGGATGATTGATCTTCCTGCGCACGACGCGTATGTTGCCCTGACGCCGCAATGATGCGGCGCTCTGGATACTTGCGACGTGACCTTTTCTTCCTCCGGAACACCCGATCTGTTGGCCGATCTGAATCCGCCTCAGCGCGAGGCGGTCGCGCATGGCGATGGGCCGATGCTCATTCTCGCCGGCGCGGGGTCGGGCAAGACCCGTGTCATCACCTACCGGATCGCGCATCTGCTGGCGCGCGGTGTCCCGCCGTGGAGCATCCTGGCGGTGACCTTCACCAACAAGGCCGCCGGCGAGATGAAGGAGCGCGTGCGGCAGTTGATCGGCGAGGCGGCGCAGAATGTCTGGGTATCGACCTTTCATTCGTTCGCGGCGCGGTTCCTGCGTCAGGAACATGCCGCGGCGGGGCTGCCGGCCGACTTTTCGATCTATGACGAGGACGATTCGAACCGTCTGCTGAAACGCATCATCGCCGAACTCAATCTGCCGTCGCGCACCTTCGCGCCCGGGGTGGTGAAATCGCGCATCTCGTCGGCCAAGGACAAGCTGCAGGATGCCGCCGCCTTTGCCAATCTGGCCAAGGACGATTTCGAGCGGCAGGTGGCGGTTGTGTACGGCAACTACCAACGGCAACTGGCCGAGGCCGGCGCGGTCGATTTCGATGATCTGATCATCCGCACGGTGCGTCTGCTTCTGGACAATGAGATGGTGCGCAACCGGTGGCAGGAGCGGTTTGCGCATGTGCTGGTCGACGAGTACCAGGACACCAACATGGCGCAGGCGCGTCTGGTGCAGATTCTCGCCGAGCCGGAACGCAACATCTGCGTGGTGGGGGACGATGACCAGTCGATCTACGCCTGGCGCGGGGCCGACATCCGCAACATCCTCGATTTCGAACGGCATTTCCCCGAAGCGCGGGTGATCCGTCTGGAGCAGAACTATCGCTCGCGCCCCAACATCCTCGAGGCGGCGCACGCGGTGGTCTCGGCCAATCAGAACCGCCACCCAAAGAAACTCTGGACCGAGAAACACCCCGGGCCGAAGATCACGCTCATCCTGACGCCTGATGATTGGACGGAAGCGGAGATGGTGGTCAGCCGCATCCGCATGCTCTGCCGGACCGAGGAGCACACCGGCAGCGATTTTGTCATCCTGTACCGCACCAACGCGCAGTCGCGCGCCTTTGAGGATGCCTGCCGCCGCTACACGATCCCCTATGTGCTGGTCGGGGGGGTGAAGTTCTACCAGCGCGCCGAGATCAAGGATGTGCTGTCCTACATGCAGCTGACGATCAACCCGAATGATTCGGTGGCGCTGTTCCGCATCATGAACAAGCCGCGGCGCGGGATCGGCGAGGCCTCGCAGGAGAAACTGGCAGCGGCGCGCCGTCTTGATCGGCGGCCGTGGCTGGAGTTCCTGCGCGATCAACAGACGGTGTCCGGCGTGATCGGGCCAAAGGCGGCACAGGCGATCGGCGGACTGATCGGACTGCTGGATGAATTGAAGGCGCAGTACACGCAGATGCCTCTGGGGGAATGGTGCCGCTGGCTGGTGGAAAAGACCAACCTCAAGGCGGCGTGGGATGATGATGATCCCAACATCGCCCAGACGCGCGAGGAGAATGTCGCCGAATTGGCAGCGGCGCTTTCGGAGTTTGAACAATCGACCGACACACCCAGTCTCGCCGGTTTCCTCGAGCAGGCGGCGCTGGTGACCGACATCGACACCTGGGAGCCCTCGACGGAGCGGGTGACGATGATGACCTTGCACGCGGCCAAAGGGCTTGAGTTTCCGGTCGTGTTCATCACCGGGTTGGAGGAAGGACTCTTTCCGCTGTCGCGGTCGATGGAGAAACCGGAGACGCTGGAGGAAGAGCGGCGGCTCTTCTATGTCGGCGCGACACGGGCCAAGGAACGTCTGTTCCTCACACATGCGCGCACACGGCGTCGGCTGGGGCCGATGGCGTCGCTGAAGTCGCGCTTCATCGAGGAGATTCCGCGGGAGTATCTCGACATCGAAAATCTCATTCCCGCGACCGAACTGGAGCCGGGCGGGCTGGGGTATGACGCGCCGGGACGCTCGTGGCGGGCGGGGGCCTCGATGTATGGCGAGCATCGCGCCGGACGAACGGTGGC
>DATMBC010000095.1 GCA_035559435.1 bacterium | reverse complement strand
CCCGCCTCAGCAGTGCCACCTACGCCGGCATCCCGATCTGCGGCGGTTTATTTGACTTGCCACCGATTCCGCAGTACAGCCCGGCGCAGTGTGACTGCCAGTTCCGCGGCGATCCGGTCTGCGACAGTGTAATCAACGACGTGATGGACGTGGTCGTGGTGATCGAATGTAACGCACTTGCTCGCCCGGTTACTGCGACCCCTGCGCCTGCAATCCCTATCCCACCAACTGCCCGTAGCCAGAACGGGCCGGAAGCGCCAACGGGCGGGACACAAGGTGTCCCGCCCGTTTTATCTTTTCCTATCACATTGTCTTTTAATATGTTACGTTGACGCGGCGCCGCAATGAGAATTAATTCTGTCTGAAAATATTCTTGACAAAATTATTAATGTATGATTCTCTTACGCTCGGTGGGTCGAGTGGTGCTCCCCGGCCCATTACGTTCTGCACGAAGTGTTCTGAGGCAACTGAAGAGTCCCGTACCCTAGGCCCAGGAGGTGGGTCGTGAAGTGCATCTGTACTGGCGGTCGAACTACCAAGGCGCGATGTCGTGGCCTGCTGGTAGTCTCGACCATGCTCGTCGCGTTCGCGCTGGTGTCCAACGCGTTCTCTGCTTCAGATCCGGAACCATCCCCGCTTTTCCAGCACAGTCTCAAAACCTCGATCGAGAAATTCGAGGAGCCGAATGCCGCGGCCAAGCCCGCCTATCCGGCGAAGCAGGCCAAGCCGCATCCGGAGCAGGCCCCAAACCCCGGAGCCGCCGGGGTCAGGATGGCCACGCTCGAGGGCACTTACACCTGCACCGGCACTCAGACTTGCGATGGCACGCCCACCTGCACCGGTGAGATGACCTGCAACGGCGCGCCCGACTGTCTGCCGCCGACCATGCCGGGATTCCCGACCTGTGTCGGCACTCAAAGTTGCGAGGGGACAACCACCTGTCCCGGCACCGCCTCGTGCGCCGGCACCGCGTCGTGCGATGGCTCGACCACCTGCTCCGGCCAGCAGACCTGCCCCGGGACCCCCACCTGCGAGGGCACGCTGACCTGTCCGGGCTCGACCACCTGCTTCGAACAGCCGACCTGCGGCGATCAGCCGACCTGTCTGCATTTCCCGACCTGCAACATGCAGCCGACCTGCGATGGCAAGCCGACGTGCTATAACACGGCCAGTTGCCATGGCTCGGTCACCTGCGATGCCGCCACGCCGACCTGCGATCAGTCGCCGACCTGCGGCGGCGCCGCCACCTGCAGCGCGGGTGCGACCTGCGATGGCACCGCCACCTGCGGCGGCGTTTCCTGCGCGGCCGGCGGAGCGACCTGTGCGGGCTACGTCACCTGCTCCGGATCGAACACCTGCGATCCGACCGGCCCGACCTGCGATGGTTCGCCCTCGTGTGATGCCACCGGCGCCACCTGCGCCGGCCATCCCACCTGCCCGGGCAGCACCACCTGCAGCACCGAGCCATCCTGCGATGGGACCGCGTCGTGCGCGGCCACGGTCGCGACATGCCAGGGCACGGCCAGTTGTCCCGGCTGGGCCACCTGCCAGGGCAGTCTGACCTGCTTCGGTTCAACCGGGGCCACCTGCGACGGCAACCCGACATGCAAGGGCTACGCGACCTGTAACAACGCGACCACTTGCGTCGGCTACCCATCTTGTCCGGGCACTTACACCTGCGAAGGGTATCACACCTGCGCCGGCGCGGCGACCTGCGCCAGCAATCAAACCTGTCCGGGCACGCCGACCTGCAACGGCACGACCACCTGCGCCGCTGGTCTGCCCACCTGCGGGACCGCACCCACTTGCAGTGGCCAGAACACCTGCAACGCCAGTCTGACATGTCCGGGCTCCAACACCTGCACCGGCACCCAGACCTGCGACGCGCAGGCCAGCTGCCCCGGCAGCGCCACCTGCGCCGGACAACAGACCTGCGCCGGCACCGTGACCTGTCAGACCGCCGCCACATGCAATATCACCTGCAACACCACGGCGACCTGTTCCGGTTACCATACCTGCTCGTGGTCGAACACTTGTCCCGGCACGCCGACTTGCTCGGATCTGCAGACCTGCGCCAATCAGCCCACCTGTCCGGGCGGCGCGGCCACCTGCCAAGGCACCACAACTTGCCAGAACATCACTTGCTCCGATGTGCCGACTTGTCCGGGCTATCAGACTTGCGAGGGTTCCTACACGTGCGTGGACTCGCCGACCTGCCCGAACCAGTCGACCTGCACCGGCTTCCAGACTTGCGCCGGCACCGCGACCTGCGCCCCGCTGCACACCTGCGGCGGCGCGGCCACTTGCGCCGGCACCGCGACCTGTTCGCCCACCGCGCTGACCTGCGCCGGCCAGTTCACCTGTCCGGGCTCGATCACCTGCGCCGATGTGGTGACCTGCCCGGGCACACAGACCTGTCTGGGGTCGATCTCATGCGGTCATACGATCACCTGCGCCTCGCTGTCAACCTGCCCCGGTTCGCCGACCTGCGTGGGCGCGACCACCTGTAAGGGCCAGGTGACCTGTAAAGGCGCGGCGACTTGTGTCGGGATGCCGAGCTGTCCGCACTCGGTCAGTTGCGCGGTGGTAACCTGCTCGCCCAGCCCGACCTGCGGCCAGCACTTCTCCTGCTGGGGCCAGGCGACCTGCGCCGGTCAGAACACCTGCGCCGGCAACCCGTCGTGCGTGGGTGCGGTTTCATGCATCAACGCCAAGACCTGCGCCGGCGTGGCGACCTGCCATGGCGCGCTGACCTGCCCGGGCACTCAGACCTGCAATGGCACCACCTGCCCGGGTTCAGCCACCTGTCCGGATTCGTACTCATGCAGCGGCTTCAACACCTGCTCCGGCAGTTCCACCTGCCCCGGCAGCCCGACCTGCTGCTCACCGACGTCGGCCGGCTATCCGACCTGTCAGGGGACCTCGACCTGCTCCGGCTTCATGCCGACATGCGGCGCCTGGGGCCCGACCTGCACCAACTGGGAAACCTGCACTGGCATGCCGACCTGCGGCAGGACGCCGACCTGCAGCGCCACCGGCGTTACCTGCACCCGGCAGCCGACCTGCTGCTGGACCGGCACCTGCCAGGGTTCGCCGACCTGCGTCAATCAACCGACCTGCGACTTCGCCACCTGCGAAGGCAGCGTGACCTGCTTCGGCGCCTACACTTGTCAGGGCAACGTCACCTGCCAGGGCGGGGCGACCTGTCACTACTCGGCCACCTGTGAGGGCTACCACACCTGCCCGAACAGCCCGACCTGCGACCATCAGGCGACCTGCGCCGGATTTGTGTCCTGCGCCGGCACCACCACCTGCGATGGGCCGACCTGCAACGGCACGATCTCCTGCGCCGGCACGCCGACCTGCCCGGGTCAGGCCACCTGCGCGCACACCGCGACCTGCTGGGATACGCACTCCTGCCAGGGCAACGTGACCTGTCCCGGCACGAGCACCTGCCAGGCGGCCACCTGCGCCGGCACCGCGACCTGCGGCGGCTACTTCACCTGCGGCCAGGCGGCCTGTGTGGCGACCTGCGTGTGCACCTGCCACGGCGACGCCAACTGCGACGGCGTCAAAGTGGATGTGCGTGACGTGGTCATCGCCATCAACGTCGCCTTCCGCGGTATGCCTTCAACCTGTGATCCGGGTTGCCCGGCCGAACGCACCGACGTCAACTGCGACGGTGTGAGCAACGTCATCGATGTGGTCAAGATGGCCACCGTCGCCTTCCGTGGCGGCGACCCGGCCGTCGAGTTCTGCAACCCGTGCGACACCGCGCCGCCGACCGGATCGACCTGCAATTAGTTCGCTTTGACATGCTCGTCCCGAGCGGGGAGTCGCACGGCTCCCCGCTCGTTCTATATTGCGCCGTCGCCGCGCCCGAGTTTTCTCTTGTTGATCCCCGATGCGCGCCGCTCCTTGATGCGACGGCGGGAGGACCCGGCCGCATCGAGGGACAGACATGACCAATCGCAGCGAACCGGAAGATCGCTGGTGGGAGCGCTCCCGCTCCTACATTCGCGCCTACGAGGACCTTGAATTTCTCCGTCAGGATGAACTGCGCCCCGTGCGCCTGCAGCTCGAACTGCTCAAGCCGGAGCTGACCCTTCAGAAGCACCGCATTCGCTCCACCATCGTGGTCTTCGGCGGCACGCGCATCTGGGAGAAACCGGATGCCGAACGGCGGCTGGCGGATCTGGACGCGCAATTGAAAAAGAATCCGGGCGACCCGCGGCTGCAAATCCTCCGCAAGGCGGCGGAGCGGTTGCTGTCGCTGTCACGCTTCTACGACGAGGCGCGCAAGTTTGGACGGATCGTCTCCGAGGCCAACCGCAGCGACGGCTCCGCTGACTATGTGATTGTCACCGGCGGCGGCCCCGGCATCATGGAGGCGGCCAACCGCGGCGCCTATGACGTCGGCGCCGAATCGATCGGTTTCAACATCACGCTGCCCCACGAGCAGCGGCCCAATCAGTACATCACGCCCGATCTCTGCTTTCAATTCCGCTACTTCGCCATCCGCAAGATGCACTTCCTCCTGCGCGCCAAGGCGCTGGTCGCCTTCCCCGGCGGCTACGGCACCATGGACGAGCTCTTCGAGGCGCTCACGCTGGTGCAGACCCAGAAGGTTCCGCCTTTGCCGGTGGTGCTCATGGGACGCGAGTTCTGGAATGATGTTCTCAACTTCGATGCGCTGGTCGAGAACGGCGTCATCGACCCCGAGGACAAGGACCTCTTCATCTACGCCGAAACCGCCCAGGAGGCCTGGGACTACATCCGCGAATTCCGCGCCAATCACACGTAGTGTTTATTGCCATCCGCGATATCGTATTCGCGCCACACATCTGTCATTCCGGCCGTTTGCGGCGCTCTTTGCCGCGACCGGCTTGGAATCTGTGTCTTTCAGGAGGACAGACATTCCTGTCTGTCCATCGCCTCGTGAAGCGGGCCAGCTTTATGACCCGCCTCACGGGGCGATACACACGGCGGGGTTGTCCTCCCGCGCAATGCCATCGCCGCTCGGGGGCCAAAAAGCGGCCCCCAACCGGCGATGGCAGGTCAGACAGGAATGTCCGACCCCCTCTAATAATCGTGATTCCAATCTGATCACGGCGCTCTTTGACGCGATCAGATTGGAATCTTTGTTCGCCGGGTCGCTTGCCAAATCCGCAAAAACCCGTACCTTGCGGAGTGATCTGGTCGTTTTACTTCACACAGACGGACTGCGAATGACAATCAAACGTGTATTGCTGACCGCCGGCGCGCTGCTCGGCGTGGCCATCGTGTGCCTGTTCCTGACCCAGCGCGAGCGCACTTCCCCCGCGCGCGCCTACTTCACCATGGTGCACGACGTTGTCGCCCAGCGCGGCAAGGTTCCCAAGGCCAAGTCCCGTCCCAACGACTGGTTCTACCTCCAGCGCGCTTGGCCGGGAGATGATGTCCCCGTTGAGGCCCGCATGAAGGCGAAGGACAAGGCGCTCGACCTCCGGCGCGCGTCCGCCGCCAAGGACGCGCAGGCCGCGCCGGTCTGGTCCGATGCCGGTCCGACCAACATTCCCGGACGGGTCGTCGATCTTGCCATCAATCCCTACAACTCCAGCATCGTCTTTGCCGCCTCGGCCGCCGGCGGTGTGTTCAAGTCCATCGATGGCGGCAACAATTGGACGCCGGTCTTCGATGACCCCGGGCCGCAGCCGATGGGCGCGATCGCGATCCACCCGATCAACGACAACATCCTCTATGCCGGCACCGGCGAAGCCAACGCCGCCACCGACAACTACGAGGGCACCGGCATCTACAAGACCATCGACGGCGGCGCTTCCTGGACCCTGGTGGGCCTGCCCAACAGCTACAGCATCGGCCGCATCGTGATCGATCCCTTGCGCCCCGACACCGTCTATGTCGCCGTCGCCGGACGCATGTTCGGCACCAATCCCGAACGCGGCCTCTACCGCTCGCAAGACGGCGGCGCTAGTTGGGAGCAACTGCTCTACATCAACGACACCACCGGCTGCATCGATGTCGCCTTCCATGCCTCCACCGGCACGATTCTCGCCGGCATGTGGCAGCGCTGGCGCAATCCGATGCAACGGCAGGCGGGAGGATGGTCGACCGCGATCTGGCGCTCGACCGACTTCGGCGCCAACTGGACAAAACTTAACGGCGGCGTGGTTCCCGGCTTCGGATTGCCGGCGCCGTCGGCGATCCTCGGACGCGTCGGCCTGGCCATGACGCAAAACTCCGAGACCGTCTACGCGATGTTCGATGAGCACCCCGGCAATTTCGCCGGCATTTACCGCAGCGATGACCTGGGCGGCTTCTGGTCACGCGTGAACGATGCCGCCTTGAGCGGTTTGACCGGCGGCTTCGGTTGGTACTTCGGCCAGATCCGCTGCCACCCCACCAATCCCGAGGTGGTCTTCGCGCTCGGCGTGCCGCTCTACAAATCCGTCGACGGCGGCGCCTCCTGGGAGAATGTCACCGGCGATCTGCACGTCGATTTCCACGCGCTCGCCTTCAGCCCGACCAACGGCAACCAGATCTACCTCGGCGGCGACGGCGGCGTGGCCTACAGCGCCGACGCGGGCAACAACTTCACTCCGCGCGCCAACATGGGCAACTCGCAGTTCTATGCCATGACCATCGACAAACTCAACCCCGACCGTCTTTACGGCGGCACGCAGGACAACGGCACCCTGCGCACGCTCACCGGCGCGCTCAGCGATTGGGATCGCATCCTCGGCGGCGATGGTTTCTACACCGTGGTCGATTTCACCAACGCCGATGTCGTCTACGCCGAATATCAGAACGGCTACCTGTTGAAATCCCCCGACCTCGGCGTGAACTTCTACTACGCCATGAACGGCATCGACTACAACAACGACCGCCACAACTGGTCAACCCCCTTCGAGATGGCGCCCTACGACAACGAGGTTCTCTACTACGGTTCCCATCGGCTGTACAAGACCAGCGATGGCGCCGCCAACTGGGCGCCGATCTCCGGCGATCTGACCGATGGCGATGATCCCGGCAACCTCGCCTTCGGCACCATCACCACCATTGGCGTGTCGCCCAACACGGCGGGCGTCGTCTATGTCGGCACTGACGACGCCAATGTCTGGGTGACGCAAAACGACGGCGGCAACTGGACAAATATCACGGCCGGACTGCCCAACCGCTGGGTCACGCGCCTGACCGTCCACCCGACCAACCCCGCCATCGCCTATGTGACCCTCTCCGGTTACAAACTCGCCGACCATGAGGCGCACATTTACCGGACCAGCGACTACGGCGCGAGCTGGACACCGATCGACGGCGACCTCTTCGATGCGCCGATCAACGATGTCGTCATCGACCCCGACTATCCCGATTCCGCGCTCTACATCGGCACCGACTTCGGCGTCTACATGACCCACGACGGCGGGCAGAACTGGATCCCGCTCGATCAGGGGATGCCGCTTTTGACCCCCGTCCACGACATCGATTTCCATCAGGGCACGCGCAAACTCGTCGCCGGCACCCATGGCCGCTCGATGTTCAAGACTGTCGTCGCCTGCCCCGATGTGGTCGATGCCGACGGCGACAGTGTCATGGATTTCTGCGACAATTGCCCGGCCACGAGCAATCCGGGTCAGGAGGATGCCGACGCCGACGGCATCGGCGACGCCTGCGAGGCCTGCGCCTGCGACTGCCACGCCGATCCGGTCTGCGACGGCGTCATCAACAACGTGCTGGATGTCGTGCTGGTCGTCAACGTCGCCTTCCGCGGCGCGGCCGTCGCTCCCGATCCCAGCCCGAACTGTCCGCGCGAACCGACCGATGTGAACTGCGACGGCGTAACCGGCGTGGTCGATGCCGTCAAGATCGTCAACGTGGCGTTCCGTGGGACCAATCCCCTCACGGAATACTGCAACCCGTGCTTGTGATCCATCGACTGATCGACGGTCAAGCAGAGCGCACACGATGCCGGCCCATCCCGCGAGGGATGGGCCGCTTCGTTTTTGCCTGTTGACCGATTGATTCCTGCGCTGCCTTTGTGTTGTCATCGAACCGAAGTCCCACATCTGCGCATTCGACAAAGTCGCGCCGAGTCGCGAAGAGACTGGAGTGTCGCATGGGGCAAATCCGCAGCCCGGCTGTCTCCATTGGAATCGGTCTTGCCGTGATCCTGCTCACGCCGGACGGCGCCCCGCCGCAGGCGCCGGGCGGGCTTCCCGCCGAGTCGCTCGCCCTCCGTCTCGACACGCTCCCCGGCTATGTCTCCCCGGGTACGGCCTTCAACTACTCGCTTCTGGGAACCGTGCTCACCGTGGCGACGCTGGTCGCGGCCTACCCCGGTTTCCTGTTCGGGCCATCGCTCGGTTACTTCCATGCCGGTCAGCCGGGACGCGCCTGGACCGGTATCGGCATTCGCGCGCTGGCCACCGGCGGG
>DATMBC010000094.1 GCA_035559435.1 bacterium | reverse complement strand
GACGAGGCGCACCGCAGCCAGTACGACTTCATCGACGGCTACGCCCGCCACATGCGCGACGCGCTGCCCAATGCCACGTTCATCGGGTTTACCGGAACCCCGATCGAATTATCGGATAAGAACACCCGCTCCGTGTTCGGCGATTACATCGACATCTACGACATTCAGCGCGCGGTGGTCGACGGCGCCACGGTGCCCATCTTCTACGAAAGCCGTCTCGCCAAACTCGAGTTGAAGCAAGAGGAGAAACCACGCCTCGATCCCGAATTCGAGGAGGTGACCGAAGGGGAGGAAAGCGAACGCAAGGAACGGCTTAAGAGCAAATGGGCGGCGTTGGAGGCGCTGGTCGGCACCGAACGCCGGCTGCGGATCGTGGCCCAGGACCTGGTCAACCACTTCGAGACCCGGCAGGACACCATCCGCGGCAAGGCCATGATCGTCTGCATGAGCCGCCGCATTTGCGTCGATCTGTACAACGAAATCGTCCGTCTGCGCCCGCAATGGCATGCGGATGACGATGAGGATGGCGCCATCAAGATCGTCATGACCGGGTCGGCGACCGACCCGCTGCCCTGGCAGGGGCATATCCGCAACAAACAACGCCGCGAGCGTCTGGCCGAGCGCTTCAAGGACCCAAACGACAAATTCATGATCGTCATCGTGCGCGACATGTGGCTGACCGGTTTCGACGTTCCCTGCCTGCACACCATGTACATCGACAAACCGATGCGCGGCCATGGACTCATGCAGGCCATCGCGCGCGTCAATCGTGTCTATGGCGACAAGCCTGGCGGATTGATTGTCGATTATCTCGGGTTGGCCGATCAGTTGCAGCGCGCGTTGAAGGACTACACCGACAGCGGCGGTGAAGGACAGACGGCCATCGATCAGGAAGAGGCGGTCGCCGTCATGCTCGAAAAGTACGAGATCTGCCGCGATCTCTTCCACGGCTTTGACTGGTCAGATTGGCGCGCCCCTGACCCCGAAGTGCGGCTGCGTCTGTTGCCGCCGGCGCAGGATCACATCCTCGGGCTCAAGGACGGGACACAACGCCTGACGCAGGCGGTGTCGGACCTGTCCCGGGCCTTCGCGCTGGCCGTGCCCCATGAAGAGGCGCTCCGCATCCAGGACGACGTGGGGTTCTTCCAGGCGGTCAAAGTCGCATTGACCAAGTCGAGACGTGTCACGGGACCGACTGACGAGGAACTCAATCTGGCCATCCGACAGATCGTCTCGCGCGCGATCTCCACCGACAAAGTGATCGACATCTTCGCCACCGCAGGACTGAAGAAGCCGGACATCTCGATACTCTCCGACGAATTCCTGGCCGAAGTTCGGGCCTTGCCACACAAGAACCTGGCAGTCGAAGTGCTCCGCAAACTCCTTCGCGGGGAGATCACGAGGCGCGCGGCCAAGAATGCCGTTCAGGCCCGGTCATTTGCGGAGATGCTTGAAAAGAGCATCACGGCCTACCACAACCGCTCGATCCAGACAATCGAGGTGATCGAGGAGTTGATCGCGCTGGCACGGGACATGCGACAGGCAGACGCCCGCGGGGAAGCGCTGGGACTTTCTGATGATGAACTGGCATTCTACGACGCCCTCGAAACCAACGACAGCGCCGTCAAGGTGCTCGGTGACGAAACACTCCGCCGGATCGCGCAGGAACTGGCTCAAACTGTGCGCTCCAATGTGACCATCGACTGGACGGTTCGTGAGAACATCCGCGCCCAGCTGCGCGTCTTGGTGAAACGCATCCTGCGTAAACACGGCTACCCGCCGGACAAGCAGGAGAAGGCGACCCAGACAGTCATCGAACAGGCAGAGTTGATTTGCGCGGATGTGGCGGCGTAGCCCCCTAACCTCTTGCCCTTAAACAGATTCCTGACCATCTTGCCAGGGTGACTGCGCCTGCGGCCAATGGGGAACGCCTGCATACGGTCGGGTTGGTGAAGACCTATCGCCGGCGGCGGGTGGTTGATGGCGTCTCGGTGGCTATCAGCCCGGGGGAAATTGTCGGGCTGCTGGGACCCAACGGCGCCGGCAAGACCACCACCTTCTACCTCACCATCGGTTTCATCAAGCCCGATGCGGGGGACGTCTTCCTCGGCGAGCGCAAGATCACCCGGCTGCCGATGTACCGCCGCGCCCGTCTCGGCATCGGTTACCTCTCGCAGGAGCCCTCGGTTTTCCGCAAGATGACCGTCGAGGGCAACATCCTCGCCATCCTCGAGACCCAGAAACTGTCCCGCCCCGAGCGCCGCGCCCGTCTGGAGGAACTGCTCAACGAACTAAGCATCGCCCACGTGGCCAAGTCGAAGGGGTATCAGCTTTCCGGAGGCGAGCGCCGCCGGGTCGAAATCGCCCGCGCCCTGGCGACCCGTCCCAAATTCATGCTCCTCGATGAGCCCTTCGCCGGCATCGACCCGATCGCCGTCGAGGACATCCAGGGGATTGTCGCCGGCCTCAAGGCCAAGGGGCTGGGGGTGCTGATCACCGACCACAACGTCCGCGAGACGCTGGCGATCACCGACCGGGCCTACATCATGTGCGACGGCGAAATTTTGAAGGAAGGCACCTCGGAGTATCTCGCAAATGACCCCGAGGCGCGTAAGATATATTTGGGGGAGAAGTTCCGTCTGAACTGATCGATGGGCCCGTGCCGATGCGCCTGCTTCGCAACATCCCGCTGAAGATCCTGGCCATCGCCTTCGCGATGGTCCTCTGGTTCCATGTAGCGACCAATCAGCGCTACGATTTGGCGATCCGGTATAACCTCTCCTACGTCAACATTCCCGCGCACCTGACCATGTCCGAGGCCCCGGTCGGCAGCGTGTCGGTGCTGTTGCGCGGCACGGGCAAGGCGCTGCTGCGCCTCAAATGGGGCGAGTGCCGCTGGCCATTGGACCTCAGCCGCGGTCACGTCGGCACACAGCCGATCCCTCTGCAGCGCGAGAATGTCCCCCTCTATGGCATCAAGGACCTCGAGGTGCTGGAACTGCTTGACCACGACACCATCACCGTGACGCTCGACAGTCTCGCGACCAAGACGGTTCCCATCCGCAGCGCGGTCGAGGTCAAAACCGACGAGGGCTTTGTCTGCGCCCGTCCGCCGCAGTTGACGCCCGACTCGACAGCGCTGACCGGCCCGCGGAGCGCGCTGGCGGAGATCGCCGAAGTGTGGACCCAGCCGCAGGTGATCAACAACGCCCGCGATCCGATCGAGCGTCTCCTGGCGGTCCTGCCGCCCCCCGGCCATGGCATCACCAGCGCCGTCAGCGAAGTGCGCTACTACCAGAAGATCGAACCGTACCTGACCCGCGCTTTCGAGGCCGTGCCGGTGCGTCTGGATGGATTCGATCACCCCGAGGCGGCTGTCCCCGAACCGACGCATGTCCGCGTCGAGGTCGCCGGGCCGCAGTCGGCGGTGGTGCAATTGGCCCCCAGCGCCATCGCGGTGGTCTGCGACCGCCTGCGCGAGGAGGAGGACCGGCTGATCTTGCGCGCTGTGGCCTCCGTGCCCGACCCCCTGAGGGTCTTGAAGGTGAGCCCCGATTCTGTTACCGTGGACCGCCGTGGGAACCAACGGGCCGATTCTGGGGATTGAAACCTCCTGCGACGAGACCGCCGCGGCGGTCGCCGCCCCCGACGGACATATCCTCGCCAACATTATCTTCTCGCAAACGGTGCACACCGCCTATGGCGGCGTCGTGCCGGAATTGGCCTCGCGCGAGCATGCCGGACGCCTTCCCTCCGTGGTCGAGCAGGCGCTGGCCAAAGCGAATCTGACCTGGAATGATCTGGCCGGCATCGCGGTCACGGCCGGACCGGGCCTGGTCGGATGTCTGCTGGTTGGTGTCGCCTATGCCCGCGCGGCGGCGCGCGCACGCAACCTCCCGCTTTATGCCATCAACCATCTGGAAGGCCACGCCCACACACCGGCGATGGCCGCCCCGGAGATGGCATATCCGTATCTCGTCCTGATCGCTTCCGGCGGGCATTCATCGCTGGTGGTCGTCGATGAACCGGGGCATTTCCGCGAGATCGGCCGCACACGCGATGACGCCGCCGGCGAAGCGCTCGACAAGGTCGGCAAGCTGATCGGCCTCGATTATCCGGCCGGCCCGCACCTGGACCGCATCGGCGCGCACGGCAACCCCGACACCATTCCCTTCCCGCGCGCCCGTTTCGACGGCCAGGGGTATGACTTCTCCTTTTCCGGCGTGAAGACCGCCGCGGCGCAGGACTGGAACGACCGCCGCGCCGGGCGCAAACCCGAAATCAATCTCTCCGACTGGGTCGCCTCCTTCGAGAGCGCGGTGGTCGATGCCCTCTGCGACAATCTCTTCCGCGCCGCGGAGGATTTGCGCATCAAGGCCATCAGCGTCGCCGGCGGCGTAGCGCGCAACCGCCGCCTGCGCGCCAAGGTCAGCGCCTGGGCCGAACGCACCGGACGGCGGGCGGTAACCCCGCCTCCCGAATGGTGCGCCGACAACGCGGCCATGATCGCCGCCGTCGGACTGTATCAGCAACCCTGCGACGACCCGCTTGCGCTCGACGCCTACCCGAATTGGGGACTGGGACGCCCCCTGCCGCTCGGAGTCAACCCATGAGAGCCGCAAACGTCCCGTTTCTCATTCCGACCGCCGCCTACCGTCGCGCGCTGCGGCGTGCGGTCGACATCGCTCTGCGTGAAGATCTGGGGACCGGCGACCGCACCACGCAGGCGCTCGGCTTGAAGGGGAAACCGGGGCGCGCCATCCTCTTGGCCAAGGACGATGGCGTCCTGGCCGGGGCCGATGCCTTCGCCGCCTGCTTTCGCCGATTGGATCGGCGCTGCCGGATTACCTGGAAGATACGCGAGGGGCATCGCTTCCGTTCGCGGACCGCCGTCGCGATTGTGCGCGGCAATGCCGCCGCGCTGCTGTCCGCCGAACGCTGCGCCCTCAATTTCGTTGCGCATCTCTCCGGCATCGCCACCGAGAGCGCGGCGATGGCCGCGCGCCTGCCGAAACAAGGGGCGCGCCTGCTCGACACGCGTAAGACCACTCCCGGGCTGCGGCTGCTGGAAAAACGCGCCACGCTCCTGGGCGGCGCGGTCAATCACCGCCTCGGACTCCATGATGCGTTGATGTTGAAGGACAATCACATCCTCGCCGCCGGCGGACTCGCGGCCGCCATCACCGCCGCGCAACGCCATCGGGGCCGGCGCCGGCTGATCTGCGAGATCCAGTCGCCGGCGCAGATCGAACTCGCCCTGCGCCTGGGCGTCGATTGGCTACTTTTGGACAACTTCACCGTCGCGCAACTGAGACAGGCGACACGCGCCATCCGGCAATGGCAGCGCCGGCATGGCCAGGCCATCACGATTGAGGCCTCCGGCGGAGTCACCGCGCGCAACATCGCCGCCATTGCCCGCACCGGCGTCGATTTTGTCTCCTCCGGCCACATCACGCATTCGGCGCGTTCGATCAACTTCTCGCTGGAATGGGATGGCACGCCGCAACGCGGCGTTCGACGCGCCGCGCGCTGAACGGCCAATTCATGGATCCGCTCGTCAACGAGATCGTTCTGCTTCTGCGCACGCGGAAGACCGCAAGCGGCTGGACACCGACCGAATTGGCCGCGGCGCTCGGGATCTCGCGCGCGCGCGTTCACCGCGGACTCGATGAACTGCGCGCGTTGGGGTATGAACTGACTGCGGGACGCAACGAGTCCCTCCGTATCACGCGTTCGCCCGACCGGATGATCGACACCGAAATCCTTGCCGGACTGAAGACACGCATCATGGCGCGCCAGTTGCACTGCTACAACCGCATCGGTTCGACCAATGCCCGCGCACTCGAATTGGCCGAAGCCAGGGCCCCGGAAGGGACGATCGTGGTCGCCGAAGAGCAGACCAGCGGCCGTGGACGCCTGGGACGCGTCTGGCATTCGCCGCCGGGATTGGGCATTTGGGCCTCCTTTATCCTGCGCCCGCAGTTGCCGTTGCAGAAAGCCGCCGCCGTCTCGCTTCTGGCCGCGCTGGCCTTCGCGCAAACCGTGGAAGATGATCTCGGTCTGAAAGTCGATCTCAAGTGGCCCAACGATGGCCTGATTGCCGGACGCAAGGTGTTTGGCGTCCTCACCGAAGTCTCCGCCGAGGTCGACCGTGTCTACTATGTCATCTGCGGCACCGGCATCAATGTCGCCCACCGGCTGGAGGATTTCCCCCCCGCCCTTCGTCAGACCGCCGGCTCGCTGGCACACGCCTGCGGACGTCCGCTGGACCGTCTGGCCTTCTTCCGGTCATTCCTGACCCATTTCGAGGCGGTTTACCGACGGTTCCGTCGCGATGGCCTCACCCCATTCCTGGCCGACTACCGCGACCGCTCGCTGCTTCTGGGGCGCGAAGTCACCATCCACTATGGACAAAAGTCGATCCAAGGCCAGGCGGTGGCCATCGACGACCATGGCGCCCTGATCCTGCGGACCACGACCGGCGATATCACGGTGGTGGCCGGCGAGGCCACTCTCCGGGAACAATAACCCCCTCCGGATTCGTATCAGGTTCGGGAATATCCGCCCCGCACATCGGTAGAAAGTCCGGCGACCTCGCATGCGCGCGCACCATCCCATTCGTCTGCTTCTGATCGCCGCCCTGGCCATCATGCTGGGCGGGGGATGCCTGTGTTGGTTGACCGGCAACTGCGACGAGAAGCTCACACCCCCGTCCAACCCGACCCCCGCCAATGGCGCCGTCGATCAACCCACTTCGGTCACCCTCTCCTGGGAAGGGGGAAATTCACCCGCAGGGCGCACCATCCGCCAGGATGTCTACCTGGGCACCAGCAATCCGCCCTTGCTCTACAAACCCAGCGTCGCGGGCCGTTCGTTGACCATCGATTCCCTGTCGCTGGCGCGGACCTACTACTGGCGGGTCATTCTCATCGATGAAGACGGTCGCAATGTCATCGGCCCGATCTGGAGTTTCACCACCGTCTACCCGCCGGCCTACATGGCGGTCATTTATCCCAACTGGGCCACCTCCTGGTCGCGCGGCGAATCGCGCACCATCCAGTGGCGTTCCGGCTACGCCGGCAGCCAGGTGCGGCTTGACCTGTACAAGGCGGGTTTCAACCTCTGCAGCATCACCGAGGCGACGCACAATGACGGGTACTACGACTGGGAGCTGACCAGTTGCGCGGATAAAAGCGACCCCGACTACCGTATCAAAGTCACATCGCTGCTGGACGAAAACCTTTACGACTTCAGCGACTTTTTCACCGTGGAACTCCCCTGTCCGATTGAGGTCACCGTGCCCCGCGAGCGCGAGTTATGGGTCACCGGCGAGGCGCGCACAATCCAGTGGCAGCCGCTGGGGTTGGGCACCAACATTAAAGTCGGCCTGCACCTCTATCGTGGTTCGGATTATCAGTACATCATCGCCGCCAACACCCCCGACGACGGCTCCTTCGACTGGGTGGTCAACGACTACGGGGGCGGCAGCGGGCCCGACTATCGCGTACGGATCAGCGACCTCAACGAATTCAATTGCTCGCAGTTCAGCGACTTCTTCAGCGTTCAGGCCTGCACCGTGCGGGTGACCAGCCCCGCCGTCAACGACATCTGGCCGTTACAGTCCCAGCATTCGATCACCTGGGATCCGATCCATCTGCCCGAAGCGGTGGTCCTCGAACTGTACCACAACGGCGACTTCGTCTGCGTGCTCGATCCCGCGGCCCCCAACACCGGCGCCTACCTCTGGACGGTCACACGCTGCGATTCGCCCTATGGCGAGCGGTTCCAGATCAAGGTGCACGGCGGGCCCGACGGCTCCTGCGGGTTCAGCGGCCGTTTCAATCTGCATTGACGAACCAATCGGGAGTTCGACTATCGGCGGCGCGTGTCGGACGTTACGACGGTAGCGGCCGAAGGGGTGGCTGCGCGCGCGTCGGTCGTTTTGCCGCCAAAACGGACCCCGGCCGCCCGCAGCATCTCAAACGGCGGCAGCCCGCCGATCATCACGAAGACATAGTCGTTCGGGATTTCCACCGTCCCGTCGCGCGTGGCAAGCGTGACCGCGGCCGGGTCGATCAGACGCACCTCGGATTCAAACAACGCGGTCACCTGGCCGCGATCGATCTGCTCGCGGATCTTGTCCTCGTTTTTCTTCTTCACCCGCGCAAACGACGCCTTGCGGTAGGAAATCCAGACACGGTTCCCCGGTTGGCGCGCCAGACCGATCGCCGCCTCGACCGCGCTGTCGCCGCCGCCGACAACCAGCAGGTTTTGCCCGGCATAGGAACGCGCGTCGACCAGTTGATACATCACCTTGGGGAGATCTTCGCCCGGCACGCCCAGTTTGCGCGGGGTGCCGCGACGCCCCAGCGCCAGCACCACATTTCGTGCCCGGTAGATCCCGGCGCTGGTGATGATCCGGAATGTCCCGCCGTCCATCGACACATCGTCGACCCGCTCGCCGGTGCGCACGTGCACATCAAAGCGGGTCGTAATCTCGGTCCAGATCTCGAGCAGCTCTTCCTTGGAATATTCCTCGCGGCGCAGACAGCCATAGAGAGGGATCTCGACCGGCTGGGTCATCACCAGTTTCCGGTGGGGATAATGCAGGATCGTGCCGCCGATCTGGTTCTGGTCGATGACCAGGTAGTTCAATCCGCGTTCGATCGCCGACAGCGCGGCGGTCAGCCCGGCCGGGCCGGCTCCGACGATGATCACATCATAGGCTTCCGCCGCCGGCAGCGATGGCAGCCGCTGCGCGATGGTCTCGATCACCGCGCGCCCCTGACGGATCGCATTGCGAATGAGCGACAACCCGCCGAGCTCCCCGACAATGAACAACCCGGGCACCGTGGTCTCATACTCACGGGAGAGAATCGGAATATCCTCGCGCTCACGGGTGTCACCCAGCCCGACCACCAGCGCGCCGACGGGGCAGGCGCGCTCGCAGTGGCCGTGTCCCACACAGCGGGCGCCGTTGATGACCATCGCGGTCCCATACACGACATCGAGCACATCGCCCTCGGGGCAGGCGGCCACACAGCCCCCGCAGCCAATGCACAAGCCGGGATCGATGAACGGATACTGCCCGCGCGGTTTTTCGATGCCTGCCTGCAGCGCTTCATGCTTGCGCCGCCAGGCCGCCCGTTGCCGGCGATGGAACCGGAGCGCGTAAGGCACGATGATCCCCGCGCCCAACGCCAGCACTCCCGCCCACATGATTGTGGTTTCCGTCATGGCCATATCCGCTAAAACTGCGCGCTGATTCCCGCCTCGAAACGATGCCCGCGGGTGTCATCACCGTCCTGCCACTGCCCGAGCCCATTGAGGGCCAGCGCCCGCGACAGCGCAATCCGCGCGCTGAGATCGACCTTGCGATTCAGCCGGCGTAGCGACGGCCCGGCCAGCGTGTAACGGTACCATCCGCCGCCCAGCGACAGCCAGGTGCGCGCGCCCAGCCCCTGGCCCAGCGACGCGCTCACGTTGTAGCCGCTGCTGGACTCACTCGTGAACCGCGAGCCCGTGACACTCACGTTGCTCCGCGCGTTGAACAAGCCCTGCTTGCGCACCGCGCCGTTGTAGGAATGGGTCTTCGCCGCCTCGCCCGCCACGGATCGTAAGCCGACACCCCCGGAAAGCGAAATTCCCTGCGGCAGCATCAAATCGAGCTGCGCTCGGACACCCTGGCGAACGCGATCATCGAAGATGCTGTCGGCGATATCGCGGGTTTCGTAATTGCGGAAGCTCTTGCGCGTGTCATACGAGACAGTGGCGATCACCGCCCGCGACAAATCCACCTGCCCCTGGGCAAAGGCGCTGGACAGACTGATCGACTCGCCGGCCTGATCGCGTCGCCAGCCGCGGTTAGCGTCGATTTCCAGAAGATGGCTGATGCTGAAACGGCCTGCGCGCATGATCCGTCCCTGCGCCAGCAGCGCTTCGCGGCTGGCGGTCCGGCCGTGGTACTGCCCAACCGTCGCGATGGTCTGATCGATCAGCAGACGCCGCGCGCTGCCACGACGGAATCCGGCATACACGCCGTAGGTCTGCAACTCCGGTCGCTCGTCGGTGTACTGCCAGCGCGAGTTCGCGCCGCCGAAGAGGCCCAGACGCCAAACGGGCGAGACATTGTATTCAACCGACGCGCCGTCGAGCCGCCCAATCGCTCCCAGCCGCGCCGGATTGATCCGGCCCGCCGAAAATCCCATCGCCGAGCCCGGCGCACGATAGTCCAGCGCCAGTGTCGCGATCCGACTCTCCCAGGTATTGTCGCCGCGGCTGGACGATGCCCCGCTCCAGCGATCCTGACGTCCGGTGGAGCGCACAACCACCGACAGCCCCGGCGTCCAGAGACGGTCCACGCGCAGATCGAAATCGACACGGCCCTGGGCAAAATCCAAGTCCGCGTCGCCGCGATCGTTCCAATCGCTGTAGAGCACGGCGATGCCGCCGGAGACCTGGGCCGGCGCCGACGGCGTCCGCGGCGCAGCGGCCGGCGAAGAAGCGGGCGGCATGGTCCTGGAGCTCGAATCGCCGGACACAGACGGCGCGATGACGGTATCGGCGCTTGTCGAACGCTCGAGGCTGATTCTGACCGGGTCTCCGATACGGATGCTCGCGCCCGGACCCATGATGCGGCAGGCGGCGGAATGCTCGGCCAGGTGCGCCACCTCCAGTTCGGCGAGCTTGGCGTCGCCGCTCCAGACCGCGGGGCGCGCGCCAACCGTGAGCCCCTCCGCTCGGCCGCCATTGATATAGACCAGTTCAGCCGAGACGAAGGTGACCTTGAACGCGCGCTCGACAACATCTCCCCATGTCGACGCCGCGCCACGGAGGGTCAGGCAGGCAAAGAGCATGATCGCAAGCGCGCGCCTCAATGCGACCCCCGCGGATGACAGGCATAGCATGCCGAACTGAGATATTGGTATCCCGGCTCCCCGGTGTGGTCTCTGTCGGTGTCCGTCTGATTGTGCTGGTGACAGAAAATGCACTCGAACGCCGCAAAATTCCCCGCGCTCACATGGCAATCGACGCAATCGTTCCACTTGTCCTTGTGCGCGCCGGAGTAGATTGGGAAGTACTGCGCGTCATGATCCCAATTGGCCGGTGTCCAGGCGCTGGTCGTGTGGCATGTCTGGCAGGTTGTCGGGAATCCCGCCGCCACATGGTTGGGCGTTGCCGACAGGTAGTCGTTGTTGTGGCAGGCCGCGCACTCCATCGGTGTGCCGCTGGAGCCGTTGGCGTGGCAACTGTTGCAGGTCACGGTCGTGTGCGCCCCCGTGAGCGGGAATCCCGATTGATTGTGATCAAACGACGCCGGCGTCCACGCCATTGTGGTATGACACTGCTGGCAGAGCGTCGAAAATCCCGCGCTCACATGATTGGGATCCAGCACACCCAGATAGTCGGCATGGTGGCAGGCGTCACAGTCCGTCGGCGTGCCGGTGTAACCATTGGCATGGCAACTGTTGCAGTTCACGGTCGCGTGCGCGCCGGTCAGCGGGAATCCCGAGAGATTGTGATCAAAGGACGCGGGGGTCCACGCCGACGTTGTGTGGCATTGCTCGCACAGTGTCGGGATTCCACCGGCCACATGATCGGGGTTGGTCGCGCCGGCAAAGTCGCTGCTGTGGCAGGCATAGCACGCCGATGATGTGTTCGCAAACCCCGTCGAGTGGCAGCTGTTGCACGTCACTGATTGGTGCGCCCCGGTCAGTGTGAATCCCGTCTGATTGTGGCTCCACGACACCTGCGACCAGGCGGTCGTGTTATGGCAAGGTGTGCAAACCGTCGAGAAACCCGCCAGCGCATGGTCAGGATCGCCCACACCGTTGTAGTCGTCATCGTGGCAGGCAAAACATGCCATTGGTGTCGCGGTATACCCGGCGGCGTGGCAGTTGTTACAGCTGACCGATGTGTGCGCTCCAGTGAGCACAAACTGCGTCTGGTTGTGATTGAACGATGATGGCTTCCACCCGGTCGTCGTGTGGCATTGCGCGCAATCCGTCGCCAGGCCGTTGTGATCCGGACTGACAGCCGCGGTGTAATCGCTCTGGTGACAGGCCAGGCACTCCGACGCCGTCCCTGTGTATCCGGACGCGTGGCAGGTGTTGCACGAGACCGCCAGGTGTGCGCCGGTGAGCGGGAAGCCGGTGATGTCGTGATTCAGCAATGCCGGCGTCCACCCCGATGTGGTGTGGCATTCGCTGCAGATCGTGCCGAAGCCCGCGCTGACGTGATTGGGATCGGTCACGGCGTTGTAGTCATCATCGTGACAGGCAAAACATGCTAGCGGCGTCCCGCCGTACCCCGATGCATGACAGTTCTCGCAAGTGACTGAGGCATGAGCGCCGGTGAGCGGGAACTGCGTCGATGCGTGATCAAACCAAGCCGGCTCCCAGGCGGTCGTCGTGTGGCACCGGGCGCAGTCGGTCGGAAATCCTCCCGCGGCATGATCAGGGTCCGCCGCCGCCTGATAATCCGACCCATGGCAGGCAAAGCAGTTTGATGGTGTCCCTGTGTACCCCGATGTATGGCAGTTCTCGCAAGTGACAGATGAGTGCGCGCCGGTGAGCGGGAAGTCGGTCAGGCTGTGATCGACGTTGGCCGGTTCCCAGCCCGCGGTCGTGTGGCAGAGCACACAATCGTCCGGGAATCCCGCGGCAATGTGGTCAGGATCATTCACACCGCGATAGTCGCTCTCATGACAGGCGACGCACGCCGACGCGGTGCCCGTGTACCCCGACGTGTGGCAATTCGCGCAAGTGACCGATGTGTGCGCCCCGGTCAACGGGAAGCCGGTGATGTCATGATCCAGCGACGCCGGCGTCCACCCCGCGGTGGTGTGGCAGTCGGCGCAGGCGGTCGAAAAGCCGGCGCCCACGTGATCGGGATCGACAACGCCGGTGTAGTCGGCACGGTGACAGGCATCGCACTCCAGCGGCGTGCCGGAATACCCGGCCGCGTGGCAACTGTTACACGTCACCGACACATGCAGGCCGGTTAACGGGAATTGGGTGAGATCGTGATCGAAATCCGTCGGCTCCCAGGCGGCCGTCGTGTGGCACTGTGTGCACTCCATGGAAATTCCAGCGCCGGCATGATCGGGATCAGTTGTCGTGGTGTAATCCGTCTCGTGGCAGGCGATGCACGCCGCTGCGGTCCCCGTGTATCCGGCGCTGTGGCAGGAATTGCAGCTGACAGCCACATGCGCGCCGGTGAGCGGGAAATCGGTGAGATCATGATCCAGCAACGCCGGAACCCAGCCGGCGGTGGTGTGGCACTCGGCGCAGGCGGTCGAGAATCCGGCGCTTGTGTGATTCGGATCGGCGACGTTGGCGTAATCGGCATGGTGGCAGGCGTCACACTCCAGCGGTGTGCCGGTATATCCGGACGCATGGCAACGGTTGCAGGTCACCATGGTGTGCGCGCCGGTCAGCGGGAAATCCGTCAGATCGTGATCGATTCCCGCCGGCTCCCATCCGGACGTCGTGTGGCATTGTGCACAATCAGTCGGGAATCCGCCGCTCACGTGATTCGGATCGGCGGCATTCGTGTAATCGGATTCATGGCACGCCACACAGGCCGAGGGCGTGCCGGTGTAGCCCGCCGTGTGGCAGTTCTCGCAGGTCACCGACACATGCGCGCCTGTCAGCGGGAAATCCGTCAGATCGTGATCCAGGTCCGCCGGCTCCCATGCCGCGGTGTTGTGGCACTGCGCGCACTGCCGCGGGAATCCGGCCTCGACATGCTTCGGATCCCCGGCGGCCAGGTAATCGGACTCATGGCAGGCGACACAATCGTCGGCGGTGCCGGTGTATCCCGACACGTGGCAACTGTTGCAGGTCACCGACACATGCGCGCCGGTGAGTGGAAAATCGGAGAGGTCGTGATCAAACGTTGCCGGCGTCCAGGCGGCCGTCCCATGGCAGTGCTCGCAATCCTCGGGGAATTCGCCGCCCACATGATCGGGATCGGCCGCGGCGGTGAAGTTCGACTCATGACACGCCACACACGCCGATGGCGTCCCGCTGAACGAGGCGATATGGCAGGCATTGCAACTGACCGCGACATGCGCGCCGGTGAGCGGGAAAGAGGTCAGCCCATGATCCAACGCGGCCGGTTTCCACGCGATCGTGGTGTGGCACTCGGCGCACTGCGTGGAAAATCCCGCCGCGTCATGGTCGGGGTCGGGCGCGGTGCGGTAATCCGACTCATGGCAGGCAAAACAGTCCGGCGAGGTCCCGGCGTAGGCGGTCGCGTGGCAATCGTTGCACGATGGCCCGTTATGGGCGTTGGCAAGCGGGAACGAGGCCGGATGCTGGTACGTCGCGTTCGCCCACGAGAGCGCGCCGATACCGTGGCAGGATTGGCACTCCTGCGTAAACCCGGCGGCCACATGCGGCGGATCGCTGGTCGCCTGAAAGTCGGCGGCATGGCAGGCGGCGCAATCGGTCGGTGTCCCGGCAAACTCGCGCGGCAGTTGATTGGCATGGCAGGCGTCGCAGTTGGCGATGGCGTGCACACCGACCAGCGGGAATCCCCGCTGCGCGTGTTGCTCGAACCCCTCGCGCCGGCTCTGCCAGTTCTCGGCGGTGTGGCAGGTCTGGCACTCGGCCCCGAGCTGGCCGCGATGGATGTCGGCGTGACAATTGGCGCAGGACGATTCGGTCTCGACAAAACGCAGATCGTGGTGGCAGGATATACAATTCGTCTTGGCGTGCGCGCCGACCAGCGGGAATCCCGTCTCGCCGTGCGCAAACCTCAACGGTTCCCGCATCCGACTCCACGATGTCAACGTATGGCAATCCTGGCAGTCCCAGCGGATCCCGCCGTGCGGATTGCGCGGCGCCGTCTGCGCCGCCGCCGCAACCACGGCGCCCAATACCAACGCGATCACCGGGAGGAGCGGTCTCATCGCGGGCCTCCGGCGGGCACGACCGTGTCGGCGCCATGACAGGCGCGGCAGGTGCGATCGGCGATCTGGTAATTCACAAACGGCGCGCCATCGACGGTGGATGGCTTGTGGCAGCCGCTGCAGGGCGCCTTGGCGTGCGCGCCATCCAGTGGGTATTCGGTCCGGCTGTGGTCGAAGCGCTCGGGACGCCAGTTCTCCGACGTGTGGCAACGGTCGCAGCGTGTTGCCGGCAGCGAATCGGTGACGGCGAATTGCCCGCGGTGAATGTCGCGATGGCACGATTCACAATCGCGCTTCATCGGCGCAAAGGCGAGCCGCGCGATCGTCACGACCGTCGTGTCGCCCTTGTGGCAGGCGGCACAGACGGCAGACGCGTGCCGCCCGCGCAATGGAAACGCGGTGCTGTCGTGATTGAAGGCGATCGCGCTCCACGCCGACTCGGAATGGCAACCGTCGCAACCATCGCGTTCCACCATCCGCGCCAATGTGCCTTTATGGACATCGGGGTGACAATCCTGGCAGTGCGTGGCGCTCCAGGTAAACGGCGCCCGCCGTCCGGCGAACGGCGCCGCCTTGGAACTGTGGCAGGCATTGCACGGCACCGCCAGATGCGCCTCGCGCAGCGCGAAGTCACCGGCGGCATGCTGCTCAATGGTGAACAGCGCCGGCGCAAACCCCGCCACCGTGTGGCACTCTTCGCAGGCGCCCTGCTGGGAACGATGCGCAAATTCGCCTTTGTGATGATCCTGATGACAATCCAGGCAGCGCGCGAATTTCAGCCCCGTCTTTTTCTGCCCGGCCGGATGGCACTTCTCGCAGGCCACCTGACGATGCGCGCCCTCGAGGGGATAGCGCGCGCGGGCATGATCGAATGCCGCCGTCTGCGTGACCGTCCATCCGCCGGTGTTGTGGCAGCTCTCGCACCGTCCGCCGAAACGTCCGCCATGTGTGTCCTGATGACAGTCGGTACAGTTGCCGTGTTTGACATTGGCGAGGCGCAGATACGAGGTGTCCCGCGCCTGCCCCGGGTCGGGCACGGTCTCGTGGCACTTGGCGCAGGCGGTGGCAGTGTGTTTGCCGGTCAGGGCGAACTTCGTCCGGCCATGATCGAACCCCGGCGCCGGTGTCCAGCCATCCAGGGTGTGGCACTGCTGGCAGGTGGAAGCCAGTTGTCCGCGGTGTTCGTCGTGATGGCAGGACAGGCAGGTCGTGTCCAATCCGAGATAGGTACGGGCCAAGTCTTTCTTCTGTGCCACAAGCGGCGCCGCATCGCGCATGTTCTCGGGCCGGTGGCAGGCGCGGCAGGGCGCCTGAATGTGACGGCCGCGCAGGACATAACCCGTCAGCGCGTGATCAAAAGCGCTGTCGCCTTCGGGCCACCAGACCAGCGCGAAGTCGCGCCCCTGATGCTCCACATGGCAGTGCTGGCAGTCACGGTAGTCGGGCTGGGCGTGCAGTCCCTGTCCCGCCGCGATCCGCGCGCGGATCGCGCTGTGGCAATCGAGGCACTTGGCCCGCAGCTCGCCGCGGTCGCGATCGTGGCACTTGGCGCAGTTTGCGACCCCGTCGAGAAACGCGTGCGCCCGATGCAGATCGCCCGGCGACAATTGCGCGCTCGTTGTGTCCGCCATGAAGGCCGCTATCACAACCCCACCCAACAGGAAAAGGAGAACTTGACGCATGAGTGCGTTCAGAACATCCAGCCGTAGCCGGTCCAGACCGCCACGACAATGTGAATGCCCATCACCACATACATGACGATGGCGAACGGCTTGTGGAACACATGCCAGTAATGGAAGAGCCGCTGCATCTGCCCCCACACCGCGATGCGGCGGTCCAGACGGGTCATCCGCCCGATGAGGTCGTTGAGACGGTGAATCTGCGCATGGCTGCGTCCGGCCCCGGCCAAGGCCGGTGACGGCGTCCCGCGGCGCACGCGCGAGGTCAGATCATCGAGCACAAACCAGAACAGCGAACGCCAGCCGCCGACGGCAGTGCGGTGTCCGACACCGCCTTCGAGATGCGCGATCGCCGCATCCGACAAACCAAACTGCCCGCGCAACTCGGCGCGCAGTTCGTCCTTCAGTTTCCGGATCTCCTCCAGAGACAATTGGTCGCCGCGCAGGTTGCGGGGAATCTGCAAATAGAGATAACGCCCCAGCACGCCGCTGACGGCCACGCACACCATCGCCCAGAACGCGACCGCCACCAGCCCCTGAATTTTGAAGGAGGTGTGCAGGACCACCAGCAGCGGACCAACGACCCCGCAGAAGATGTGGAAGTCCAGCCAGATTGGCAGAGCGCCCCAGCGCGACAGCGCCCGGAACCGCTTGCGCAGCGTGTAGCCCAGCATCAGGACCATCAGCGCCGCGCCCGACATGCCGTAGAGCAGCCCACGGCTCCCCGCCGGTCTCAGGATCCGATAATCGGGGTGATGCGGCCGCTCAGCCAGCGGCGTCGAGTAGTAGGAATAGCCGTCGATGAACAGCGCCAGCAGGACGGCAAACGCCCCCAGGTAGGCCGCGATTTTGATTCGTCGCCGCCACGCGCCGGGATTCGCAACGGCCGACGCCCCTGCCTCGATCGGAGTCGTTGCCGTCGCCGCGGTGAGTTCGATGGCCGCTTCGCTGCTCGCCGTGTTCATCGTCTGCCCAGCGTGCCTTCTGCCTTGTTGTGATCCCCGTGTCAGCGGCGACTGAAGACCAGAAGCGTGACCGGGGTCCCGGTTCAATCTGCACAAATTCTATCGTTGATGCTGCCGCCTCTGATCTTTCAGGATCGGCCATGACAGCCGAAGAATTGAGAGGAAAAGCTTCATTGCCTCCCTTTGTCCGCGTCCAAAGTCGACGGCGCCCTTGGGATCGATCAGAATTTTAACATGAGTGATTCGGTCCGGGAACACACGTGCCGGGAAGCAGGCGACGGGCAGCGGGTCATGCAAGACAGCGGCTTGACTCGGATACCACTCCCCCCGGAGGAATCCTCGGAAATGATACCGTACAAAATTCGATCAGTTCCGTGACGATCTGCGCTGAGCCCCGCCGACCATTTCAGGATTTGATCAAATACATGGATCGCGTGGGAACGCGCCCGTTTCCCGCAAAGAAGAGGCCCGCGGCGCACCACGCCGCGGGCCCTCAGAAGCACTGCATTCAAAATTCATGCTACCGGATCAACGTCATCTTCTTCGTGGCGCTCCAGGCCGGCGTGGACACGCGGTAGAAGTAAATGCCGCTGGCCACCGTCGTCCCGTTGGCATCCTGCCCGTTCCATTCGACATTGACCGTGCTGGCATCGGCCGTCCCGCTGAAACTGCGGATCGTCTGACCCATCACGTTATAGACGGTCACGGTCCAGTCGGACGCATCCTTCAGGTTGAAGGAGATCACCGTGCCGGCGTTGAACGGGTTCGGATAGTTCTGCATCAGAGCGTAGTCACCGGGCACAAACGCCTGTGTCGCGCTCGCGGACAACAGCGCGCCCTGCGCATCCGACATCTGGACCTCGACCAGTTCGAGTTGTCCCGATCCGGAGGTGGGGATGGCCAGCACATCATGCCGACCCGACGGAATCACCGTCCTCCCGCCCGACCAGGACGGGTGGACAAGGAGACGCAGTTCGCTGCCGTCGCGATGCGCGCGCACGTTCAATCCGGCCGACGCCGTCAGCAGCTCCGGTTCGCCGGTGCCGATGCCGTCGGCGCGGAAGACCAACAGCAGACCGCCGATGTCCACCGGCGCGTTCGTCGTCACTGTGACAGAACCGTCCTCGCGGCGAAGCGTGGCCGTGCCCGTGTGCGCATACGGCGCCATCTTCGGATGGCCGCCCGGCGGGAAGGGCTGCTCGTCGCCGGTGATGATGCGGATGAGATAGATGAGGTCCGCCACCGTCAGCACGATGCCATCGTCGTTCACATCGGTCGCCAGAATCTGCACCTGACTCCAGACCGGATCCCAGACCGTGCCGCCGAAGAGGAAGTAGTTGGTGAACAACACCGCGTCACCCACCTCGTTGGCAATGCCGTTGAGGTTGATGTCGCCGCGGTCGTCGGGCGGCTCCTGGATGCAGATACGGCCGTTCTCGAAACAGATCGCCGGCACCGGATCGCCCTTCGGATTCGACTGGCAGGTGTCGTAGACGAAGCTGATCTCCAGGAACGTGGTGTCGCCCGACTTGCTGGAAATGGTGTTGTCGGCGCAGTCATACCAGCAGAACCGGATCGGAATGCACTGATGGATGAAGTTACGGTCGGAGGTGACCACAAACGACAGGTCCGCCACCGCGCCGACAGGCAGGAAGGCGCTCGGGTCAACCGGCGCGCCGTTGTTCATGTCGGCGATGCCGACCAGACGGACCATCCCGGACGGGCAATTGCTGCCCGTGCAGTTTCCGGCGACGCCGATGCGGTAGGTGAAATACTCCCAATCGGCGATCGCAAACCCCTTCTCGACATCAACCAACGAGATGACGCTCGCGTCATAGCAGAGCAGCAGATCGAAGCCGCCGACCGGCACCCCGGTCAGGTCGAACTTGACCGGCACGGTCACCAGCTGGCCGTTGAGCGCGTTGATCGAGGCCCCCTCGTTGACGCTGACCTTGAAGAGGCAGTTGCAGTCGTCGTTGTTGACCAAAACGCTCACACAGAAGGTTTCCTCGCAGACCGCGCCGCACGGGTCGGTGCAACGCACCACCGCGCAGTAGTTCCCCGGCCCGCTGGGCGTCACGGACCAGATCCCGTCCACGATCGTCCCCGAACCGCTGATCACCTGGCAGGTGACCGGGCCGCCATCCGGATCGCTCGCGCTCACCGGCAGCGCCACCGTGCGCAGCGAGCAGGCCATGACAATGGTCGTGTCGTTGGGCGCCCGGCAGACCGGCGGCGAATTCAGGTTGAAGGTGACGGCGAAACTCTCGTCGTCGAAAAGGCCGCACGAATCGGTGACACGGAAGGTGACATTCACCGTCTCGTCACCCGAGGGGGTGTAGCACCACTGCCCGGCGGCGATCGTGCCCGGACCGTTGATCTTGCTGATCACCAGCGGCCGTCCCTCCGGATCGACCCCGCCGACCGGCAGGCAGAGCGGCGCGGGGGCGCACTGGAACAGCGACGTGTCGTTCGGGCCCACCGCAATCGGCGGCAGGTTGAGCGTCACGATCACACCGACCGTGTCCACATCGCTCGCCCCGCAGGTGTCCTGCACCCGCACGATGAACGTGTAATTCCCCGACGCCGCCGGCGTGAAGCAGACCTGATCGGACGCGGCATTCAGGGTGGCCCCCGCCGGTCCGGACAGCAGGACCTCGGTCAGGGCGTTGCCATTCGGATCGGAGGCGCTGTAACCGATGCACAACGGCGCCGGCGCGCAGAGGAAGCGTGTCAGGTCGGGACCAAAGGAGATTGTTGGCGGCGCGTTGAGCGAGACATTCACGACGACCGTGTCCACATCGGTCGCCGCGCAGTGGTCCGAGGCGCGGACGATGATCGTGTAGGCGCCCGCCCCGGACGGCGTGAAGCAAACCTGATCGGCCCCCGCGTTCAAGACCGCGCCGGGAGGGCCGGACAACAGCGTCTCGGTGAGGCCCGCCGTCGTATTGGGATCGGAGACGGTGTAGTTTACGCAGATCGGCGCCGGCGCGCACTGAAAGACCGATTGGTCCGGACCCAGCGCGATCGTCGGCGGATCATTGAACTGCACCGAAACCACAAACGAACCCTCGCAGGAGTTTCCGCAATCATCGGTGCAGCGGATTGTCACCCCGAACGTGCCCTCGCTGACCGGCGTGTATTCCCAATTGCCGTAGATGACCGTCCCCGGCCCGGCCACGACGTCGCAGATGACCGCCGGATCGCAGTTGTCGGTCGCGGACACCGGCACCGTGATCTTGGCCGGCGCGCATTGCAGACGGATCACCGAGTCGCTCGGAATGTTGCAGGTCGGCGCCTGGGTGTCCTGGATCGTGATCACCTGCGTGCACGACGCGCTGTTGCCGCAATCGTCGGTCGCCGTCCACACCCGCGTGACCGTGCCGGTGTTCCCACCGCATCCGGTCAGGTTTGACGTCTCCGACAACGTGACCGCGACGCTCGGATCGCAATTGTCGACCGCGGTGACCGTGGCCGGCGGCGGCAGCGGCGCGTTGCAGGCAATCGTCACGTTGGTCGGACAGCCAGACAGCGTCGGCGCCACGTTGTCGATGACCGTCAAAGTCCGCACGCACTGCGCCTGGGCGCCGCAGGAATCCGTGGCGGTGTAAGTGTACGTGTAAATCAGCGGATTGCCCGGGCAACCGGTGCCGCCGTTGTTGCTCGACTGGCAGACCACCGTCACCGTGCCCGCCCCGCCCGTCACCGTCACATCCGACGGGCTGCACGGCGGCACCTGCGTGGCGCAGGTGTAATTTGCATTCGGCGCGCACACAATCTGCGGCGGCATACCGATCATGAAGGTGACGCTGAACGATTCCTCGCAGAACGCGCCGCAGGCATCGGTGCATCGGATCGTGACATTGACCGTCTCGTCGCCCGTCGGCGTGTAACACCAGTTGCCGCCCGACAACGTCCCCGGACCGCTCACAATCGCACAGCCGGTCAGGTTGCCGTTCGGATCGGTCGAACCATACGGACGGCAGACCTGGGTCGGAGCGCACTGGAAGTAGCTGGTGTCCGCAATCGGCGAACACACCGGCGCGTCGTTGATCACAAACGTGACGCTGAACGATTCCTCACAGAACGCGCCGCAGGCATCGGTGCAACGGATCGTGACATTGACCGTCTCGTCGCCCGACGGCGTGTAGCACCAGTTGCCACCCGACAACGTCCCCGGACCGCTGACAATCGCACAGCCGGTGAGGTTGCCGTTCGGATCGGTCGAACCATACGGACGGCAGACCTGCGTCGGAGCGCACTGGAAGTAGCTCGTATCCGCAATCGGCGAGCACACCGGCGCGTCGTTGATGTCCACCGTCACCGTGAAGGAGCCGCTGCAGGTCACTCCCAGCGTGTCGGTGCAGGTGATTGTCACCGTCACCGCGCCGTCGCCAACCGGCGTGTAACACCACTGCCCGCCCGCGACCGTCCCCGGGCCGGAGGTGACCGCGCAAGTCACCGGACCATGGATGCCCGTCGCCGACACCGGCAGACAAATCTGGGTCGGCGCGCACTGCAGGACGCTGGTGTCGCCGGGCAGGTTGCAGACCGGCGGCTGTGTGGCGGAAATCAGCACATACAGCGTGTCAACGTCGGAGGCGCCGCACGGATCGGTGGCGGAGACGATAAACTCGTAGGTCCCCGTCCCCGGTGGCGTGAAGCAAATCTGATTCAAACTGGTGTCGAAGCTCGTGCCGCCCGGCGCGCCGACCAGCGTCTCGGTGATCCCGGTCAGACCGTTCGGATCGCTGACCGTGTAGTTGAAACAGACCGGATTCTGCGGGAAGGTCTGCGGCAAAGAGATGTCATTGCCGAGATTCACCACCGGCGGATCGTTGATCTGGAAGGTCACGCTGAACGATTCTTCACAGAACGCGCCGCAGGCATCGGTGCAACGGATGGTGACATTGACCGTCTCGTCGCCCGACGGCGTGTAACACCAGTTCCCGCCCGACAACGTCCCCGGCCCGCTCACGATCGCACAGCCGGTCAGATTACCGTTCGGATCAGTCGAGCCATACGGACGGCAGACCTGCGTCGGCACGCATTGGAAGTAGCTGGTGTCCGCGATCGGCGAGCACACCGGCGCGTCGTTGATCACAAACGTGACGCTGAACGATTCCTCGCAGTAGGCGCCGCAGGCGTCGGTGCAACGGATGGTCACATTGACCGTCTCGTCCCCGGATGGCGTGTAGCACCAGTTGCCGCCGGAGACCGTGCCCGGACCGGCCACCACCGCGCACCCGCTCAGATTGCCGTTCGGATCGGTGGCCGAAACCGGACGGCACACCTGCGCCGGCGCGCACTGGAAGTAGGCGGTGTCGGACACCGTGGCGCACACCGGCGGATCGTTGATCGCAAAGGTGACGTTGAACGACTGCTCGCAGTAATTGCCGCAATCATCGGTGCAGCGGATGGTGACGCTGAAGCTCTCGTCGCCCGACGGGGTGTAGGTCCAGTTGCCGCCGCTGACCGTGCCCGGCCCCGCGACCACCGCGCAGGTGACCGCGGCGTCGCAGTTGTCGGTCGCCGACACCGGAATCGCCACCGCCGCCGGCGCGCACTGCGTGAAGGTGAACGGTCCGGCCCCGATGTTGCAACTCGGCGCCTGCGTGTCGGCAACCGTGATCGTCTGCACGCACGAGTCCTTGTTGCCGCAATCGTCGGTGGCCACCCACTTGCGGGTGATCGTGCCCGTGTACCCGCCGCAACCGGACAGCGACGAGGTCTGCGAATAGACCACCGCGACCGACAGGTCGCAGTTGTCGGTGGCCGTCACCGTGGCCGGCGGCGGAATCGCGCCGCAGGACACCGTGACATTCGACGGACACCCGGCCAGCGTCGGCTTGACCGTGTCCACGACGGTGATGGTCTGGACGCAACTATCGCCGCCGCCCGACCCCATCGCCACCCAGGTGCGCTGGATCGTTACCGGACAGACGCCGGAGACGGCGTCATGGTAGGTCAACGTCACCGTGCCGCAGGAGTTGCTTGCCGTGTAGCTGGGCGTGCCGGTGTTGGATGGATCGGTGGATTCAGTGCATGCAATGGTCTTGTTCGGCGGGCAGGTGATCGTTACGTCGCAGGGCGCGACCGCCTCGGCCGACAGCGACCGATCCTGATTGCCGACATTCTTCAAGTCGCCGTTGATGCGCAGCTCGATGGCGCGGTTGTGATAGGGCGAGCCGCTGATGCCGCCGGCGGAATTCCCCGCGCCCCAGTCGGTGTTGGAGGCCAGATGTCCGCCCCACAACAGCACCGCCGTCGAGCCGCCGGCCACGAATTTGACCCGCACCCGCGCCTCCGACTGCGCCTGCGTTGGGTCGCCGCCCGCGTCATAGCTGACCGGCGTCGAAACCGTGAACGAGCCGCCGTAGAGCGTCATCCGCACCTGCGTCGGGTCGTTATCGAGATTGTCGAAGCTCGTGCAGGGCTGCGACTGCAACGGGCCTGGCGGATTGGGCACCACCAGCGTGCAGGACGACAGCGGCGGCGGCGGGATCGGCGCATACACCGGACCCGGCAGCGCCCCGACACCCAGCAGCGGGTCGATCGTCTCCTGCGCGTGCCCGTACAGCGACGTGTGCGTCGGATCGTTGATCCGATCGTAATAGGTCAGGTAATCGATGGCGTGCTTGCCGCTGTGGGTGATGTCATAGCCGACCACGAATTCGATCGTGTCGCCCGCGGTCAGGTCGGTGAAGACCGCACGGTAGGCCTGCGACCATTTCTCCGTCAAATGCGAATTCGACGCACCCGCGTTGCCGTTCACCCAATTGATCGGACTGGCCGGCGAGCCGGCGGCGCCGTTGCGCATCTGCTCCAGCGAGACCGCCGGCGGCGCCAGGACAAACGTCGTCGTCGCCACCAGCCCCGACGGATCCGCTTCCGCGGCCGCCTCGAGCACCACCCCCTCGTACAGATTGACCGTCGAAGGCCACTCGGTGGTGAACGTTCCGGTCGGCGACGCCGTCACCGTCCAGGACTCATACACCGTGCCGTCCAATCGCTGGACTTCCATCAGCACAATCTCGCCGGAGCCGTAGCCGGCCCCCGTGAAGATCACGGTGTCGCCGAGGAGATACTCCGACTGATCCGTGGTGATGCTGGCGCTGCCGGTGGCGGCCAGCGGCGCGCGCGGTGATAACGCCAGCAAGGCGAAGATCACCGGAAGGCAGTGTTGCAGGAAACCACCTCTGGGACAGACGCGCTGCGTCTGTCCGCGACGGCGACCGCGGTGTGGGGAGCGCATGTGCGGAAACCTCTCTCAATCCATCATGTGCAACAACGTCCTCGCATACGAAGTAAATAGAATGGACTCACACGGTTTTGCGACCCGTCCGGAGCGCGCATCCTTGCGCAGTCACTCCGCAGACAATGCCACGCTGCAGGTTTCTTTCCTTGTGAGATCAACCGGTACGTCGGTCAGACATCTTGTGAGACGAAGACAAACAGAACACAGGCGAACTCACCTCCGCCGTCTGCCTCGCGATAAAATTAACGCCCAGAGGCAATTCCGACAAGCGCTATCACCCAAAATCCCACAAAAAATCTCCGGCTACCTTTGGAATGCTTCCCAAGTCCGGGCAAGGGGACCGTTTTAATCCAAACAGGCCGCCAACTGCGAATCGTATGAATCGATGACGGCGTTGTGTACTTCGCCCGTAAGGTCCTCCCGCAGTTCGACTTGAATTCGACAGGTGGTGGTTCGGTGATCATCGCACACAATAAGTCGGTTCGATTGGCGCAATGGTTTGCGGCCTCCTGCCTGTTCGGTCTGCTGCTGTTTGGTTTGGCCGGGCGGCTGGACCTGCCGATGTATTGGAGCTATTTCGTTATCTGCGTTGGCAAAGGCCTGTGGATCGCTCTGCGGATGGACCCGGGACTGGCGGGCGAGCGCAACCGGCCCGGCCCCGGCGGTGTCGATCACTTCACGTGGCATTTCTCCACGCTACTCTTTGCCGCTCATTGGATTATTGCGCCGCTTGAGGTTGGCCGCTTCCACTGGTCCGCCCCCGTGCCTCAATCGCTCCAATTTGCCGGACTACTCGTCTTTGCCATCTTCGGCGGCCTGACCATCTGGGCAGTGGTCGTTAACCGCTTTTTCTCGCCGGTGGTCCGCTTGCAGGAGGACCGGGGTCACCACCTGGTGACGCTTGGCCCCTACCGTTTCGTCCGCCATCCCGGATACCTCGGCATGGTGCTCTCGGTCCCCGCCAGCGCGCTGGTGTTGGGATCATGGCTGGCGATGATTCCCGCGATGGGGTATGCCCTCGTCATCCTGCGTCGGGCCATTCTCGAGGATCAATTTCTGCGGCGCAATCTTGACGGGTATGAGGCCTACGCCGCGGCGGTGCGATACCGTCTCGTTCCCGGACTCTGGTAGGATCAACGGACAGACAGAAAGACACAACGGGCGCCAACACGTCTGGCGCCCGTTGCGATTTGGTCTGGCTGTAACCGGTTATTTGCCCGCGGTCAGTTGCGAGACTGGAATCGTCACCGGCGCGCTCAGCTCGACGGAGAACTGCTGCCCCGGCGGGAGATCCAGCTGCCGGCCCTTGGTTGCCAGGGCGATCGCGCCGCCGGCGGCCGCGCCGGCCGCGGCGCCGGTCAACGCGCCCTTGCCTTTGTTCTTGCTGGTCAGCGCGCCGATGATGCCGCCGACCACCGCGCCGCCGGCAACCTTCTCCTCGTCGCTGATTTTGTCCCCTTCGCCTTCCAG
This sequence comes from bacterium, assembly GCA_035559435.1. NCBI lineage: Bacteria > bacterium. The sequence goes on along the minus strand of DATMBC010000094.1, from coordinate 15,595 downwards.
CGCAATCGGCGGAGCGCTGATGCTGTGCGCCTGTCCGCTGGGGTCAATGATTTCCTCAAAAGCCAGCGTCATCTGCGCCTTCCCGGCGGTGCGATGCGGCTCTTCGACATGCGTCAGGCGGCCGCGCACTTCGGAACCGGCCGGCAGTACCGTCATTTCATCTATGCGAATCGCATCGGTGGTGCGTGCCCGGAAACGGTCCCCGACCGCGTTCGAGTCAGTCCGAAGACGCGTCTCCAGTGCCACGGTCAGTACGGTCCCGGATGGGATGGTCACCATCTTGGGCTGCGCCGGCTCCTGGACCGCCGGCTTGGCGGGCTGGGACGTCGTGCCGCGGCCCGAAGTGGACGGTTTGGTCGCGGCCGGCTTGCCGGTCGACGGCTGCGATGTGGCCGGTTGCGTCGCCGGCTGTCCGGCCGGCTCGGTTGTCGGCGGCGTCTGCGCCGGTTCCGTCGCGGCCACCTGCGTCGAGTCGGTCATCCCGCCCTGCGACTGTTTCTGGCTCTGGCCGCAACCGATCAACAGAGCAACGATTGCCACGATCGCGACTGTGGTCATGCCTCGTGTGAACTCCATAACCGTCCTCCTCTGTGTCATGCCGGCGCTTCCGTCACTGATCAACTCTGCGGCAAGGCGACCCTCGCCGGCTTCATCTAATAAATTATACATCTCATCCGGCGGTAGAAACCACGGAATCGAGGGGAAATCCGCAATCGTATTGCGAGGAGTGGTAACGCGTTACGTCGTAGTGGCGGTCAGGACGCCGTTTGCGCGATGCGCTGCCACGGTTGACGGACCAGACAGGAGAACGCCTCATCGCTTTCCAGCGCGCGCGCATACAGATACCCCTGCCCGAAATCGCAGCCCATTTCGTCGCGCAAAAGCCGCAGTTGCGCCGCGGACTCGATGCCTTCGGCGATCACCTCGATGCCAAGACTGTGCGCCAGCGTCACCACGCCGCGAATGATCTTCCGACTTCCTTCGTCACGACCCAGCCCCTGCACAAAACTGCGGTCGACCTTCAGCGCGGTGACCGGCAGCCTCGCCAGGTAATTGAGCGATGAGTACCCGGTGCCGAAGTCGTCGATGTGCAGTGAAATTCCCAGCGCGCGGATGCCCTCCAGCGCCCGCACCACCGGTTCGGAATGCGCAAACAACGCGGTCTCGGTCAACTCCAACACCAGCGCCGACGCCGGCAATCCGGTTTCACGCAGGACCGCCTCCAGCGACGAGAGGAAATCGCTGCGCTGCAATTGCCGGGCCGAGAGGTTGACGCTGATGGGGACCGCCGCCGCGCCGTCTGTCTGCCAGGCGGCTGCGGTGCGGCAGGCCTGCATCAGCGCCCAGCGTCCCAACGGCACGATCAGCCCGGTGCTCTCCGCCGCCGGGATGAACTCCATCGGATCGACCGCGCCCCGCTCCGGATGCTCCCAGCGCAACAGCGCCTCAAAGCCGGCGATGTAACCATCCGAGAGCCGCAGTATGGGCTGGTAGCGCAACGCCAGCGACTGCGCCGCCACTGCCCGGCGCAGATCGGCGCGCAGTTGCAGTTGCACCGACGCGTTGCTGCCCATCTCCGCGCCGAAGACCACATAGCCGGCGCCGCCGCGCTGTTTGGCCATGTACATCGCGGTGTCGGCATCGCGCAGAATCTCATCGGGCGTGGCGCGTCCCGACCCGTGCACCACGATCCCGACGCTCATCGTCGTCAGCACTTCCTCGCCGTCGATCGAAAACGGCCGCATGAAGTCGGCCTGAATCCGCTCGGCCACCATCACCGCCGCCTCTTCATCGGCGATGTCGGTCACCAAGATCACAAACTCGTCGCCGCCGAACCGCGCCACCGTGTCGCCGGGACGCAGATTGTTCTGCACCCGCTGCCCCGCCGCCACCAGCAACTGATCGGCCCGCATGTGGCCGAGACTGTCGTTGACCAGCTTGAAACAGTCCAGATCGACGAAGAGAATCGCAAACAGGTATCCCTCGTGGCGCTCGGCATACCGCAGTTGTTGCAATAACCGGTCCTTCAAGAGCACCCGGTTGGGCAACCCCGTGAGCGCGTCGTGCATCGACCCGCGGATGATCTGCTCCTCGGCGATCTTGCGCGCGTGGATGTCGGTGAGCGATCCGGCGATCCGGTAGGGCGCGCCGTTGGCGCGACGGACCGCCAGCCCGCGGGCGTACACCCAACGGTACACCCCCTGACGGGTCTGCAGACGGTGCTCGCTTTCAAACTGCGGCGTCTCGCCCGACAGGTGCGCCGACATCTCCGACTGCACACGGGCGCGGTCCTCGGGATGCACCCGTCCGAACCACTCGTGCACGCTGCGCCCGATCTCGTCCGGATCGTATCCAAGCATGCGCTTCCACCGCGGCGACAGGTAGATGACCTTGGCGTCCAAATCCCAATCCCAGAGTCCGTCGCTGGCGCCCTCGACCGCCAGCGCGTAGCGTTCCTCGCTTTGCTGCAACGCCACCAGCGAACGCGTCTTCTCCAGCGCGTAGCGGATCGTGCGGGCCAGAAGCGGCCCGGAGCACTCCCCTTTGACGAGATACTCGGCCGCCCCGGCCGAGAGCGCCTCCATGTCGTGGTCGGCGGCGCCCTGACCGGTGAGGATGATCATCGGCGCCAGCCCGCCGTTCGCCAGCGCCTCGCGCATCAGCTGCACCCCCGTCACCGGGCCCAGCGCGTAATCGAGCAGATAGACATCGTGGCGGCGCTCGGCGATCACCTGACGCGCCCCGTCAACGTCGGCAACCCACTCCAGTTCGATCCCACCGTTGCCACCCTCTTGCAGCAGACGCCGGGTGATGACGAAATCGTCCTCGTCGTCATCGACCAGGAGCACACGGATCGGCGCGACGGGGCGGCGGCCGTTGGGCGCGTCGCCTACGACGCGGCGTTCGACGGGGCCGCCGGTTGCGGCTGCTCTGTCGAATGATCGATGGTGGTCCATAGTTCTGGTCTCGCGGGGGATTGGCACGCGGGCAGAAGCACCCTGAAGGTCGCCCCCGACCCCGGGCGCCCGGAGGCCGTGATCGTCCCGCCGTGGCGTTCGACGATCTTGCGGCAGATGGCCAGCCCCATGCCCGTGCCCTCGTATTCCTGACGTCCGTGTAAACGGATAAACGGCGTGAAGATGCGTTCCGCGAATCTCGCGTCGAAGCCGATGCCGTTGTCGGCAAAGGTGATTTCGCACCAGTCGGCCGGCTGCGCCGACGGGTCCGGCGGTGCGGTCCGGCGCGCGCTCACGGTGATTTCCGGCGGGCGGCCGGCGTCGTGGAACTTCAGCGCATTGCCGATCACATTCTGAAACAACTGACGCATCTGGACACGGTCGGCCTCGATGGTTGGCAGCGGCCCGATCTGCACCCGGCCGCCGGTCTGCAGGACACGCGCCTCCAAATCCGAGAGCGCCTCGGCCACCACCGCGTTGAGATCCACCGGCGCAAACGGCTGCGCCTGGGTCGTCACCCGCGAAAAATCCAGCAAGTCGCTGATTAACGTCTGCATCCGGCGCGCCGCGTTCTGCATTCGGTCCAGACTGTCGCGCGCGTCCTCGTCCAACGCCGCCCCCGCGTGCGCCTCCAGCCGCTCGCCGAAGGCCAGAATCTTGCGCAGCGGTTCCTGCAAATCATGCGAGGCGACGAACGCGAAGTCGCGCAATTCCCGGTTGGTCTGCGCCAGCGCCGCGGCGTAGTGCCGCAGCCGTTCTTCATCGCGTTTCTGCTCCGTGATGTCCTGGCACATTGAGATCACGCCCAGAAACGCCCCGTCGCGCGATCGCAGCGAGGTGTTGTGCCAGATGCAGATAATGCGACGGCCGTCGCGAGTCAGATTCTCGCCAACCTCGTCGCAGTGCTCCTCCCCGGCGGCCAGACGGCGCAGCGCCGCGGCCGTGGCGTCCTGCGAACTCTCGGTGGTGATGAGCCCGAAGGGCGAACGGCCCATCACCTCCGCCAGGCGGTAGCCGAAGATCCTCTCGGCGGCGGGATTCCAGTAGGTGAAACAGAACTCGGTGTCGTGCAGGATGCAGCCGATCGGCATCCGCTCCAGCGTCATCTGCAGCCGCTCCAGCAGCTCGGCGCGCTCCTGCTCGAGACGCTGCGCCTGCGCCTCCATCCGTTTCTGGCGGGTGATGTCGCGGGCGATCACCGCCACACCGGTGATCGCGCCGGTCTCGTCGCGCACCGGCGAATAGGTCAACGACATGTCGATCAGTTGGCCGTCCTTGCGCCGGCGCACCGATTCAAACGGCTCCAGCAGCTCCCCGGCCACAATCCGCCGCAGGATGCCCGCGGTCTCTCCGGCGCGCTCGGGCGGCAATAGCATCGACGAGTGCTGCCCGATCACCTCGTCACGGCGGTAGCCATAGATGCGCTCGGCCGCCGGATTCCAACTGGTCACGACACCGTCGAGCGTCGCGCTGCCGATGGCGTCGTAGGAGCATTCGACAATGCCTGCCAGCCGCGAGAGCTCGCGGTTGGCCCGCGCCAACTCTTCGGTGCGCTGCCGGACGCGTTCCTCGACATCGCGATATGCCCGGCGCATCTCCTCCTGCGCCTGGTCGCGTTCCGCGTCATGACGGCGCAGCGTCCGATACATCGAGCCGCCGATCACCACCATGCCCAATAGTCCGATCGCAAAGTACAGGAAGATCGTCCGCTGCATCGCGTGCGCCGGCGCGTAGACATCCCGCAACGAGCGACGCGCCACCACCGTCCAGTCCGAACCGCTCACCGGCGCCACGTGGACCAGCGACGGCGCGCCCGACAGCGGATCGCGCCCCTCTGTCGCCTCACGCGACTCGGCAATCAGATGCCGGAATGTCGTGGTATCCATCATCCGCGCCGGATGCACCCCGTGCCCGGCGTTGTCGATCCAGTGCCCCTGCGGGTCGATCAGCGTCGCGATGCCGTGCTGCGACAGTCGCAGGTCCAGCAGCCATTCCGCGAGATTCTCCACCGTCACCTGCGCCACCAGAATCCCGCAGGCGTTTCCGCCGTCATCGTAGACCATGGCGGCGACCGCGATGGTGTACGGCTGGCCGAGCGCGTCGCGACGGTACATCTCGGAGACATAGGCGCGCGGCGACCGATGCACCCCGCGATACCAGTCGCGGTGCGCAAACCGACGGCCGTGAACCTGGGGATCGACGGGCGTGTCGAGCCAGAGCACGCCGCCGGTGTCGGTCAGAAAGACTCGCGAAATCAGACTGCTGCCCGCGCGCATCTGATCCAGCACCCGGCGCGCAAACACCGTGTCGCGCCGGCACACCGACTCGGAGAATCTGATCCGGTCGGCGTAACTGCGCACATAGTCACGCAACCCGTAGAACTGCTCTTCGACCAGTTGCGTGACCATCGTTGCGGCCAGCGCGTTTTCCCGTTCCGCCTGCTCGCGCAACTCTCTTTTGACGTCGAAGGCGACCAGCGCCGAGAACGCCGCGCCGGGAATCGCCAGCGCCAGCAACAAGACCAAGTACAGACGCGACTTCGAACGCAGAAACCACGGTTCGCGCGCGCGTGTCGTCGGTGTGGGTGATGTTGAACCTGTGGCGGGCATGCCCATCGGTCAAGTCCGGGAAAGTGAACGCGTGCGGATCAAGTACACGCTGCCTGCACGGAAATTGCGGCAGAGCGGGCAGTTGCTCCGATGCCCGTCATCCCTGACAGCCCGGACCCCGCTTCCGGCCGGCGCTCTCCCGGAGATCCACACTTGCTTTGTCGGAATTTTGCGGGCCCGCTTAACCCGATCCCGCATATTTTCCGGCGATGGGCCGCGCGGCTAAGCCGTTGTCAATTCAGCGGATCAATCCGAACTCGACCGAAAATCAGCGGCGGCGCTGTCGCCGAAGCCCTGCTTGTGGCATATTGGCCATGCGCGATCGTTAAAATCGAGCCCCTGCGCCTGGCATGAACGACCCTTCGCATCCGGCCCGACGTCTACGCGAGTTCCTCGCGCGTCCCCACGACGAGCGTTGTCTGCGTGCGGTCTATGAGTTCGCGGTGCGTCGCGGCGTTTCGTTCGTTCACACGTTGCGGGCACGCGGACGCGCTCTGCCGCTCGACCTCTTCCCGATCGAGAACGCCGTCCCGGACTTATCCGCCTTCTGCCTGACGCCGCTTTTTTCGCCGGCGCGCCTCGGCGAACCATTGGAACTCACCAAGGCCCTGACAGCGTATCGCGACGCAACCGACAGCGAACTGCTCGACCGCTTCGAGACCGTCCTGCGGCGCCACCTGCGGCAGGGGATCATGCACCTTGTGCACGAGAAGGATCCGCTCGGCTACAACACACGCCGCTCGCTGCTACGCCTGCTGCATCACGGTCGCGGCGAGTTTTCTCGCGTGCTGGTGCGTGGTCGCGAGGAGTGGCGTTGGACCAAGGCGGAGCACCCGCACCGCATCGAACTGCCCTCGGCCGAGCCGGCCCTCCTGCGGCATTGGTGTCTGGCCGCCCAGAGCCAATCCGGCAACATCCCCGGCATCTGCCGCGTTTTGTTCGACAAACTTGACAGCGATGACCGCTTCCGCAATTCGCTGGGCTTCTTTGCGATCCTGCGGGCACTGCATGATCCCCGCACGGACGAGGCCGATATCGAACCGTCGCACTCACAGACCCCACACGCATGCCTGGACGAGCAGCGTGTGCGCGACACGGTCTTGGCGGCGGTCAGCGCCACCATCGCCCGCGACCTGGACCGCCTGGCCAAAACCGCGGGATTGACCCCCGCCGAACGCCAGACGGTGGTCGGCGCCGTCATGCTCCTGGCCAACGACTGGGCCGAACATAAGGAGTGCGACTCGCGGCGGTTATATTTGGAAGAACTGACGGGCCCCTTGGACGATGCAACGTACCGTCAGAAATACCACTATCTCTGGAACACGCTGGTCACCAACACCTTGAATCATGTCCGCCGGTCGCTGTCCGACGGCCTGTCCACGGAGGATTGACTTGCACGGCAACCGACAATCACGCCGTTTGGCCCCTATCGTCAGGTTGAAGAGGGAGGCGGGGATTGCCGCATCTTGACGACTATGATCTGATCCGTTATGCCCGCCTCGATGAGGCGGGACGCCGCGATCTGCCCGCCATCGGACAGCATCTGGCCGAATGCCCGGAGTGCGCCGAGGAATTGACGATTGTCAGCGAATGGCTCCAAACCGAATCCACCGATGCCGCCGCGGCGCCATTCCCCTCGCTTCTCTCCGAATTGGTCTATCGCCTTGCCACTCATTCGACACGGCTGATTGATCTGACCCCATTCGCCGCCGCGCCGACGCCCTCAACCTACGCCCTGGCCGCCGATGGCGGCGAAACCCCCGGCGCCGGCTGGCAGCATCGCGCCACGCTCTACTCGGAGGATCCCGAAGTCATCCTGCGCATCATGCATGACCCGCAGGGTCATCGCGACTTCCTGCAGCTGACCGGCACCGATCCGTCGCTGACACGCAATGTCCGCGTCCACCTGGCCGACCCGCCGACCGACTTTTTCACCGACGAACGCGGCATCGCCGAAATCGGCGCGCCCATGCCCGATGATCCCTCCGGACTGCATTGGCAGATCCGTCTGCCCGATGCCACATTCGCGCTCTCGCCCCTGGAACTGGCCGCACGGTTGCGTGCCGCCGAGACCGTGCTCGAAGCCGAAGGCGGGCACCGTCTGGCCGCGGCCATTGTCGACGAGGGCGATTCGGTCAGTCTGCGCATCCGTCCCCTGTCGATCTTCGGCCAGACCGCCTTCGCCAAGGTGCGCGTCGTCGTCTCGCAGGCCGGCGGACGCTGGCGGTTGGGCGAAGCGGCCACCGCGCAGGATACCATCACCACGCAGGTGACGGCCGATGAGCCGATCGAAATACGATTGTTCCTGACTTAGCATGACGCAAACGCTTCGCACCTGATGGCCGACGATGACATCCGGCTCTGCGCTCTCACCGCTGGGCTTTACGCGCGATTACCAGCACTACCGCGCCCGCGCCGCCGCAATCCCCTACCGGGATACGCTTCTCCTCCAGGCCGCGCGTTTCTGGAGCGAGCGCAGTGCCGCCCTCGGCGATCCCGCCTACGAGACTTTCTGGCGGGAAGATCTGCCGCCACTGCTTGAAGCCGCCGGCGCTCCCGACTTCCACGACCTCTTGCCCGACGAACTCGAGGCGCTGGCTAAGTTCATCGAACGCCTCCCTCCTCTGGAACTGACTTCGGGAATAGCCCCGCCCTCCCTCTGGGAGCTGGCAGCGAAGAAATGGCTCTATGTCGGCGAAGTTGAGCGGGCGCTGCGAGCGCTGAGCCATACCGCCATCGGCGCCGGAGTGGATGTCGAGCCGATCACATCCGCGTCGGATGACCCTTGCGAACCGCATGAGTGGCCACAGCGCTTGCTTGAACGGCATGGCGACCATCTGAGTCCATCGCTGGTCGAATGGCTCAAGGGTGTCGACAGCGAATGGCGCGCCTGTCTCGATGGCGGCAGTCCCAACCGTGCCACCTGTGTGGTGGTCGAGCAGGATCATTCCGGACGGCCGTTGCGCGGACGTTTGCGCATCCTCGAAGGACAACTGGAGAAACTCAACAACGGCAACGGCGGTCATCAAGTGGTTTTCGCGCACCAGTTACGCAGCCCCGATGATCCGCAGATTGCCGGCGCCTATGCCGCCCTCGCCGCGCTGGCCGGCGCCGAATCTGGCACTCGCAGGACCGAATGGAAAGGTCCGGTCGGCAAGCCGAAGCCCGTGTCATGGCGCGCCGGCTACGTGTTCATCGATGCCGGCAGGGAGCTCCATGGCGGCGCGTCGCTGGCCTTCGCCTGCTTCGCCACCGGCTACGGCGACCTCTGGTCGAAGGATTTGCATCGCGCCCGCATGCTGATCAGCCACGCTGTCGCGCTCACCGGCGCGCTCGCGCCCGATGGCGGCTCCGCATCGATCTCGGCCGAATCGCTGGCTTGCAAAGTCGAGCGTGTCTTCTATTCGCCGCTTGCCAGTCTCGCGGTTCCCAAATCCAACCGCGACGCCGCCGAGGCCGCGGTCACTGCGTTGCACCTACGCCATCCCCGCCGCCGTCTGCGCATTATCGCCATCGACCGCGCCGCCGACCTGGCCACCGACGGCAACATCATGATCCCCGAGCGCGTCTGCCCGGCCGAATTCGCCCTCCGCGCTGCCGCCAAGTATGGCCGCAACGTCAAAGTGCAGGTCCCGGCACTGGCGGTGCTGGCGTATCTGCTCTTGTGCCTGGTGTATCCGAAGGCGTGGGTGGGGTTTGATCGGAATCCTGCGTGCGCGGACTATGTTGGCAATAGACTTGTTGTTATGAATGCGAAGTCGAACGAATTATGGTCATATCAAGCTAACTTGGAAATGGACCAATCACATTCGAGCACCGTGTTTGGCGATTTGGATGGTGATGACAGGCCCGAAGTGATCTCCATGTTAACCCCTCGGAAACAAGCCTCGTCAATGCGTGCCGGGGAAATGATCGCTTTTGACCATGACGGTACCGAGCTGTTTAAGCGAGTCCCTGTCATCATGGGTCAGTATCCGGGCGACACGTCGATTCTCCAGCAATACGATTTCGGAGGACTGGCGTTGATCGAGCGAGAAACCGGGAGTCTGATCCTTACAGTCGTTCTCAAGTCATACCCCTCAAGAGCTCATTTCATGCTATGGAGCGCGGAAGGTGATTTGGTCGGATGGTACATAAACGCGGGCTACGCCGGGGGCCCGCACGCAATGATTGTAGACACAGTTCGTTCAGTTCTACACGTGCTCGGAGTGAATAACCGTGTGCCGGCGGCCTGCTACTTCATACTACCACTCGACTCCTGCCACGGGGTCTCGCCTCCTTTTGCAGATTCTGTCTGGAATCTTCGTAGCGTGGAACAGGGCAATCAGATCAGATACATCGTCTTCCCGCCAACCGACGTATGCATTGCGAGGCGGGAACCATATAACGGCGGGCTAAGACTTGTCAACGAAGCGGGCCTGGTTCGCGTTGACGTCGATGAATTATCTCTTTCCGCTGGCTCAAAGGACTCTACAGCATTGGTTAATTACTATCTTGACGAACGCCTGACCGTCGTTTCCGCACGGTGCAGCGACTTGTTCAGGTCAATCCGAAATCGTCTTGTCTCGGAAGGCACACTACCACCCATCGACTGGCGGGAGTACCAGGATGCGCTTGTCATGAACGTGCGCTACTGGTCTGACTCTGTATGGACGACGTCATTCTAGCATAACTCAGCTCGCGCCTTGACTTCAAGTTCCACAGTGTTTTGGTCTACAAAATCACGCCTCGGCTCCTAGTTGAAAACTTGTAGAGCGTGGTCGGAACGCCATTCCACGGCGGTTGAGTGGGATCCTGTATCAATTGCCACTAGAATCAAGCGACGCTGCCTCAGCGTCACGAATCACAAGGAGGAGAATTATGACAAATGGCTGCGTATTATCTATATCGCTCCTCGGAACTGTCGCTCTACTCGCCACGCCCACCGCCGCCACCGATCTTGGCCTCTTCTGGGACACGGGGGATATCGGGATCGTGCAGGACATCACGATCGCTGACCTCCAGCGCGATGGAGTTAACGAGGTCCTGGTTGGAATCGAATCCGGAGGACCGCCCCATCGGGTGTTGGTGTATGACGGTGTCACTAAGAACATCATAGACTCGATCGAGATTCTCAGCGGATACCCGAACCAAATCTCCGTCGCAGACATAGATGGCGATTCCGCAAACGAGATTATCGTTGGCTCAGTCGTGCGTGCAAGCCCGGACGGGTACGTGTACGTCTTTGATGCGCTCACCTTCGCGCTGAAATGGACAAGCGATAATCTCGGCGAAGTCGCAACGCTGGGCGTGGCGGATTTCGATTTGGACGGCGACATCGAGATCTTTGTAGGCAGCAATGGACCGCCTCTTACGCCAAGTTATGGGCCGATCGGTGGCCGCATTACCCTTCTGGATGGCGCCACCCACGCCATTGAGTACAGTGATACGACAGCGACAGGATTCAAGATGGCTGAACTGGCCTCTTGGGGCAATCTCGACACGGATTCTTCGTTGGAGGTGTTGTTTGGAACAAACGACTACGTATCTCCGCTGCGCTTCGCGGTTCATGAGCTTGATTGTGAAACCCATGAGATCAGGTTGCGGATGGATTCAACGGGGGCATTTTACGGAAGCGTACTCGGCGCAGTAGACAAAGTCGGGACAGGCGAGATTGTGCTTGCATACCGCGGGGGTCAGCCATTTTCCGATCGAATCGCAGTTCTTAGCGCTCAGTGGGAATTGCAATGGGAGTTTTCGTTGCAGGCGGCAGATGGGTCCGGGTTCTACGCTCCAGCAATGGCAAACATGAATGGCACTCGAGCGCTCGACGTCGCCGTAGGAGTGAGATACGTGGATGGTCACGACAGCGTGATCATGCTTGACGGCCACACTGGCGCTCAGGTTTGGTCTTCAGAAACTGTCCAGAAAGTGAGCGTGCTTGCAATCGGAGACGTGAACAAGGATGGCGCTAAGGAACTCTTCGTCGGCACCGGTTCTGGTGTTCCCTCGGGACGAATGCGCGCGTATGAGCCGCTGTGTGCCTGTGACTGCCACGTTGATCCTGCTCCGCATCCCATGTGTGATGGAGCCAACGACATTCTTGATGTAGTGGAATGCATCGATGTGGCTTTCCGTGGCCGTCTCGCGATCCGGGACCCAGTCGCAGCGTGCCCGTACGAATCAACCGACGCCAACTGCTCTCTTTCTACCGACATACTTGATGTAGTACTCTTCATTAATGTGGCATTTCGTGGCGATGATGCATGGGCACTATTCTGCAACCCGTGCCTGTGAGAGGCAGTCGCGTCGGAGAAGTTGCGAGCAGGCACCACCGCAGGCATATCCTGTTAACCCACCCCGGAGGCCACCGCCTCCGGGGTGGCTTTCGTTGGCCCAAGCCTGCGCCGTAAAGCCCCCTGGCGATAGCGGGTTTTTGTCCACCGATTATGTGACGTTAATCACATAATTAAACTTAAGCCGCTGGACGGGGCTGCGCCGCGACCGCCCCGCCTCCACCCCCCTGTCCCCCATGCCCTTGCCGCCCTTTGTCGAAGGCGACCAACCCTGTCAATCTTCACAGCCGCCCTTGCAATTCTGACACATGCCGGTCGCCTTTTGTCGTATATAACAGTGGAGACTGAATGTGGAGACAAAGTGAAATGCTTCACTTTTTCTCCCGAAGTGACGGAGGCGACCAAGACCATGAGAAGGCGCGATTTCCTCATCACTGCGGGCGCCGCTTCGGCCACGTTGGCCGGGTCAACCGCCCGGGCCTCGTCCGACAAACCGGCCATCAATTTCGACGACCAATGGAGCGTCCTGGTTGACACCGTCGTCTGCATCGGCTGCCGCAAGTGCGAGTGGGCCTGCAACCAGGAGCACAAGCTCAACGACGCCGACCTGAAATCGTACGAGGACAAGTCGGTCTACAACGAGCACCGCCGCCCCCACGCCCGCGCCTACACCGTGCTCAACCAGTTCCACGACGCCAGGGACCCGCGCCGCCTCTGGACCATGAAGGTGCAGTGCATGCACTGCAACCGCCCGGCCTGTGTCTCCGCCTGCATCGTCGGCGCGTTGCAGAAGGACCCGCGCGGTCCGGTCACTTACGACGCCTGGAAGTGCATCGGCTGCCGCTACTGCATGATCGCCTGCCCCTTCCAGATCCCGGCCTACGAGTACCACGATGTCCTGCACCCGGAGGTGCGCAAGTGCACCTTCTGCCTGCACCGGCTGGAGAAGGGCGAACGCCCCGCCTGCGTGGCGATCTGCCCCAACGAAGCGCTGACCTTCGGCAAGCGGCGCGATCTGATCGAGATCGCCAAGGGACGGATCAACCAGCATCCCGAGCGGTACACACACCACATTTACGGCGAGAAGGAAGCCGGCGGCACCGCCTGGCTCTACCTCGCCGGCGCCGACTTCACCAACAGCGAACTGCCGAAGCTCGGACCCGAACCGGTCCCCGAGACGTCGGAGAAGATTCAGCATGGGATCTTCAAGTCCTTCGTCCCGCCGCTGACCCTCTATGCCCTGCTCGCGTTGATTATGGGCACCCAGCGCGGCGCGTCGGATGAGCCCACCAAGGAGGACGGCCATGACGCGTCATGAGCGCCCACATCCGATGCAGGCGCCCTTCCTGACGAGGGGCACGATGATCCTGCTGGCGCTGACCGGCATCGGGCTGGCCTTCTACGCCTACCGGCTGATCTTCGGCCTCGGCGCCGCCACCAACCTCGATGATCAATACCCGTGGGGGATCTGGATTTCCATCGACGTCGCCTCCGGCGTCGCGCTGGCCGCCGGCGGCTTCACCACCGCGGCGTTGGCCGAGATCTTCCACAAGCAGCGCTACCATGTGGTCGTGCGCCCGGCGCTCCTGACCGCGATGCTCGGCTACACCTTCGTGGTCATCGGCCTGCTGGCCGACCTCGGCCGCTACTACAACGTCTGGCACCCGATCCTTCCGTCAATGTGGCAGGGCAACTCGGTGCTGTTTGAAGTCGGCATGTGCGTGATGATCTACCTGACCGTGCTCTACATAGAATTCCTGCCGATCGTGGTCGAACGCTTCAAGGGCAGGGTGAACTGGCCCGCGCCGTTGCGCTGGGCCAACGGCCTGACCGAGAAACTCCTGCACATCGCCGACGTCACGCTCCGTCGCGTTTTGTTCGTGTTCATCATTCTCGGCGTGGTCCTTTCCTGCCTGCACCAGTCGTCGCTGGGCACGCTGATGGTCATCGCCAAGGACAAGATGCACCCGTTGTGGTGGTCGCCGATGTCGCCTTTGATGTTCCTGCTCTCGGCGATCGCGGTCGGCTTCCCGATGGTGATCGTCGAGTCGATCTCGGCCGCGCGTTCCTTCAAGTTGAGACCGGAAAAGGACGTGCTCTCGTCGCTGGCGTCGTATACGCCCATCCTGCTGGCAATCTACCTCAGCATCAAGATCGTCGATTTGACCATGCGCGACGCCTGGCCATATCTGCTGGAGGGCTCGGGGCGCTCGTTCATGTTTATTATCGAGCTGCTCTTTGGCGTGATCGCGCCGATGGTAATGCTGCTGCAAAAGAAGATCCGCAACAGCATCAACGGCCTGTTCATCGCCGCGCTGATGGTGGTCCTGGGCGTGGTGCTCAACCGCATCAACGTCTTTCTGGTCGCCTACCAGCCGCTCTACCCGACCAAGCCCTATTTCCCGTCGTTGGTGGAAATCGGCGTCACGGTTGGCCTGGCCAGCGCGCTCATCCTGGTCTACCGCTGGTTTGTAATGACCTTCCCGGTGATCTCCGGCGAGCCCGACCCGGCCCTCCAGCCGCCGGCCGCCCCCGCCCCACAAGAACGATCCGTCGCCGTGGGAGCGGGCAGATGAAAGGTCACATCATGAAGAACTTATCGATTCCAATCGTCCTGTCCGTCTTCCTGGCCGGCCCCGTCTTTGCCCAGCCGACTGCGGCGACGCACCCCGAACTGCAGATCGACTGCGCCAAATGCCACACCTGCGCCAATCCCACCGCCGACGACCCCTGCCTGGTCGCCTGCCCGCGTCTGCAGTCGATCCACGCCACCGCGCGGCATGAACTGGCCGAGGGTCCGGACAGCGTCGTGTTGGGCAAGATCGCCGACCTCTACCAGCCGGTCCACTTCGACCACAAGAAACATGCCGGGATGGCGCAGATGGGCGGCGATTGCCAGACCTGCCATCACTACAGCCCGCCGGGACGGATCCCGCCCTGCGGCGAATGCCACGGCACCGAGGCCGAGGCCAATCTGCGTCAACCCAGTCTCAAAGGCGCCTACCATCGCCAATGCCTCGCCTGCCACCGTGAATGGTCGCACGACACCCAGTGCGTGATCTGCCATGCTCCCCAACCCGGCAAAGTCATGGCCGAGGCGGTCGGCGACATATCCGACATCATGGGCGCGGCCCACCCGAAGCTGACCGAACCAGACACCAAGGTCTACCAGACCCCCTACCAGCCCGGCCCGGTGGTCACCTTCTTCCACAAGGAGCACATTGATCTCTTCGGGCTGCGCTGTGTCGATTGCCACAAGCAGGAAAACTGCGGCCGTTGCCACGATCTGCAGCAATCAGTCAAAGTGGCCAAGACGCAGGAGGAGATGCACGCCCTCTGCAACGACTGCCACAAGAGCGATCCCTGCGCCAAGTGCCATGACACCAAGCAAAAGCCCGGCTTCACCCACGCGGTGACCGGCTGGCCGCTCAACCGCTATCACCAGAGTCTCGACTGCTACGCCTGCCATCCGACCGGCAAACGCATCGCGCGTCTCAACAATGCCTGCGGCAACTGCCACGGCGGCTGGAATCAGTCGAACTTCAAGCACGCCGTGACCGGACTGCAACTCGACGAAATCCACCGCGAGATGGACTGCGAAGACTGCCACGTCGGTCGTCAATACGCCGCCGCGCCCAATTGCGCCGGCTGCCACGACGATGGCCGCACCGCCAAGGATGTTCCGCCGGGTGAGTACATCACGCGTTGAGCGTGGTGTACCTGTACTGATAGATCGGGGCGGGCCCAACCGGGC
>DATMBC010000093.1 GCA_035559435.1 bacterium | reverse complement strand
GGTGGCGGCGCGGCGGTTCCGTCCGGATCTGTACTACCGCCTCAATGTGATCCAGATCCACCTGCCGCCGCTGCGCGAGCGGGCGGAGGACATCGAACTTCTGGCCGAGCACTTTGTGCAGGACAGCTGCGCCCGCGCCGGCTGCGGCGAAAAGCACCTCTCCCCAGCCGCGCTGGCGATGTTCAAGAAGTACCGCTGGCCGGGGAATGTGCGCGAGTTGCAGAATGTGATCGAGCGGGCGGTGGTGCTGGCCAAGGGATCGACGCTCGATGTGGCCGACTTCCCCGAACGGATGAGCCAGACCGCGCCGGTCTCCCCGGCCGGCGAGGGCTCGCCCGAATCGCCGACCCTGGAGTCGATCGAGAAGGCCTACATCTACTGGGTGCTGAACCAGACCGAATGGCAGAAGGCGAAGGCGGCGTCCATCCTGGGGATTGACTCGTCGACTCTGTACCGCAAGATCAACAAGTACGGTTTTTCCTCACGCAAGGGCGACGGGGAGTCGGGAGAGTAGGGTTTGCTCCCGGAGGACCGGCAGTTCCTGCGCAGTGATCGGCATTGCAAACTCCAGTTGTCATGCTGAGCGCAGCGAAGCATCGACTGTTTTCGCCTGTGAACCAGAAAAGCAGACCCTTCGCTCCGCTCAGGGTGACAGTGCGGGATTCTGGGTTTCTCAGCAACCCGTTCATTGTCATGCTGAGCGCAGCGAAGCATCTGCTTCTCCGCATCCACGAACGAAAAGCAGATCCCTTTCCACCTGCGGCGGATGGGCATGGCAAGACGGGGCGGCGCGTAAAATGGCGAACACCCCCAGCTCTGCGCGATGGGGTTGCGTCTTATGCGAAGGGTGATTGCCGTGGTTTGAGTTTGGTCACGTTGGCGGCCTGCAGTCCCTTGCGTCCGCGCACGACGTCGAATTCCACGCGGTCGCCGGGCTTGAGCGAGCCGAAGCCCTCGCTGCCGAGCGCGTCGCGATGGACATAGATGTCCTCGTCGCCCTCCTGCGCGATGAATCCATACCCCTTTTGCTCATCGAACCACTTGACGATGCCCTGTGCCATGGCGCGTTCCTTTGATCAATGACTGCATGAACGGATCGCTGTCGCGACGAGTTGCCGTTTGTCCATGGAAAGATAGAGTGGAACCGTGCGGATGTTAAAGCGGGAAGATGGGGCGGATCGCGGACGTTTATGATCGTCGATTACGGAGCGGATTGCGGCGCGCTGACGGCCGGGCCTCCGGCCTTGATCGTGGCGAGGATGGCGGCGCCGGCGATGAAGAAGGCCAGCACCGATAGTGCGGCCAGACGCAGGTCGCCGGTGGCGCCGGCGATTTCGCCGAAGACCAGCGGACCGAGGACCGCCGCCCCCTTGCCGCACAGCGAGTAGAACCCGAAGAACTCCCCTTCGCGGCCTTTGGAAATCAGAGAGGCCATGAAGGCGCGACTGGCGGCCTGCACCGCGCCCAGGCCGGTGCCGGCGAGCGCGGCGACGATGAAAAACGTGGTCCGCGATTCGACGAAATAGATCAACCCGACCACCACCACCCACTGAATCAACGTTGCCAGCACGACAAACTTCGGGCCGCGGGTGTCGGTTGGACGCGCCCAGAGGGCCGCGCCGGCCAGGGCTGAGAGTTGCACGCAGATGTAAACCAGGATCAACTCGGTCATCGTGAAGCCGAGCACCTGCTTGGCGAAGATGGCGGAGAAGGCGATGATGGTGTTGATGCCATCGTCATAGAGGAAAAACGCCAGCAGAAACGAGCGCAGCGATCGCGTCCCGACGATTTCACGCAATGTCGCCAGGGTGGCACGCCATCCGGCGCGCGCCGCCTGCGCCGGGCTGTGGGTGACGACCTGATCGCGCGGCAGCCACAGAAACGCGGGGACGGCAAACAGCAGAAACAGGAGCGCCGAGACGACGAAGGCGGCGCCGAACTGTTGCGCGCGCACAAGCGGCAGGGCCGCGGCCAGCCCGAGGAACGAGCCGAAATAGCCGACGGCGAATCCCATGCCGGAGAGCCGTCCCTGATGGTCCGCCGGAGCCAGATCATTGAGGTAGGCGTTGTAGAAAACCATCGCGCCCTCGAAGCCGACCCCGGCCAGCACGCTGATGCCGAAGCCATAGAGGACCATGCCGGGCGCGACGGTGGCAAACAGCGCGGTGCCGATAATCGCGGCGAAGGTGTAGATCAAAAGCAGCCGTTTGCGCCAGCCGGCCATGTCGGCAATCGCGCCGAGGAAGGGCGATGTGAGCGCGACAAAAAGCATGGTGGCCGAGACGGCGCGTCCCCACCACTGCGCCCCTTCGGCCCCGCCGACAATCGCGCCGGCGTAGTACGCCGACCAGACCGTTGCCGGGATGACGGCGGCGTAGACCGAGTTGGCCAGATCATACAGGCACCAACCGATGATCGGCTTGCGGCGGGCCCAGGGGGGGAGAAGAGAATAGGACATAGAGGTCGAGTTGGTCCTGTTTAAGACACCACGGTCAGCCAGTGGCCAAATCCGGGGAGACCGCCGGTGACGAGATTTCTGTACCACGCGCGTGCCGCAGTGGTGACCGGACCGGACTGCTCATGGTGGGCCAGGGGCTTGCCCTCGATGGAACCGATGGGGAGAATCTCCATGCCGGTGCCGCAGAAGAAGGCCTCGTCGGCCTGCTGCAGTCGCTCCGGCGCCAGCGGCTCGACGGTGAGATGCAGGTCGGGGTGTTTCTGGAAATACTCGATCAACGTCGCGCGGGTGATACCGGGAAGTATGTCGGCGGCGGCGGGCGGTGTGGTGACTTGATCGCCGAAGACGGCGAAGAGATTGGCGCCATACCCTTCCGCCACCTGGCCATCCATGGCCAGCAGGATGGGTTGATCGTAGCCGCGCGCGATCGCCTCGGCGCGCGCCAGCGATGAATTCACATACAAACCGGCAATCTTGGCGCCGGCGGGACAGGCGGCGGCCGGGAAACGCCGCCACTTCGACCAGGTCGCGCGGATGGGCCGTCCTGTGCCGGGGCCATGCGGGGCCGGCGCAGCCATGATCGCCAGCGTCTCCCCCGGCGGCAGACCGGCGCCGAACTCGGCGCCGTTTTTGAAAAGCAGCGGGCGGATGTAGCGGTCATCGAAGAAACGATTGCGGCGCAAAAGCTCGACGGACAGCGCGGTCAATTCCGCCGGGGTCCAGGGAAAGTCCATCGCCAGCAGACTGGCGTTGGCGCGCAGACGCTCGTAATGGTCATCGCCGCGGAAAATGTGCGCGCGTTGGCCGTCGCCATAGGAACGGATCCCCTCGAAGACCGCGGTGCCGTAGTGCAGGGCATGCGTGAAGATCGAGACACGGGCGTCGGCGTCGGCGACAAAGGCGCCGTTGAAGTAAACCAGCGGCATTTACTCTCCTTCCCTCTGGCGCTGCGACAGGAGTTTCACCAGCGACTTTTCGCTGCGCGCGCCCAAGGCGGTTTTGAGACGCGCCAGTTGGCGTTCGAACGTTCGCAGCGCGCGTCGTTGCGCCGCCGCGTTGGCGCGCAGGAACCCGGCGACCATCTCGGGATCGGAAGCGGCGACACGGGTGAGCGATGCCCACGACCCGGCGCGCAGCGGGTTTTCCCCGCCCATACCCTGCGCGGCGAAGGCAAGCAAATGCGGCAGACCGATCGCCTCGGCGACATACCGGTCATGGGCGTCCGCCGTCATGGCCAGCGGCACCCCACCCAGAAGCGCGATCAGTTCCCGCGCTTCATGTTCCCGGCGCGGCCGGGGCGGCGTGTAGACGATGGTGCGATCGACGAAGAGTTTTGCCTGCGCCGCATCCCACCCGCCTTGCTCGGCGCCGGCGAGCGGATGGAGTCCGATGTAATCAAACTCGGCGCGCCGGCGCGCGGCGGCTTTCGCGACGACGGACTTCACCGTGCCGGTGTCAAGCAGCAGCGGTTTCGGGTTGCGGCGCGCGCCGATGCGACCCAGGGCATCGATGGTCTGAATGATGCCGGGCACCGGAATAGCGAGGATGATCAGATCGGCCTCCTGCGCCAGATCCTCCAGGTGGCTGACCCAGAGCGCGTAACGCGCGCAGACGCCGGCGAGACGGCGGTCACGGTCATGGGCCAGGAGGGTGATGGCGGGACGGTGCGGCGCG
Organism: bacterium; assembly: GCA_035559435.1. NCBI lineage: Bacteria > bacterium. The sequence continues at coordinate 3,910 of DATMBC010000093.1, read as the reverse complement.
AGGCGTTTGAGGATCGAGCCGCCGATCTGGCCGAGGCCGACGATGGCGATGACCTTGTCACGGAGGCGGCGGGGGCGGGGCGATGGCATCAGTGTTTCACCTCCTGCGGAACGAGGGACTGAAAATCCTTTGTCCTGAGAGGGTGGCGATGGTGAGTCAGCCGTGTCATTGCGATCCGAGGTCGGGGCGGAGCGCGACCGCCTGACCGATATAGACATGCTTGATCTGGTCGCGCGCGGTCTCGGTGTCAACGTGCATGAGCACACGGATCACGCGCGGCATGGCATGGGGTACTTCCATTTCCTGCGCGTCAAGCAATGGCACATCGGTCCAACCCATGGCCCGGGCGGCGGCGGCGGGAAAATCGGCGTTCAGGTCGGTGGTCATGGTGAAAAAGACCGAGATAATGCGTTCGGTGGTGATGCCGTTGGCGTCCACCATGGCGCGCAGCAACGTCTGCGTGGCGCGCGCGATCGCCGCTTGTGTGTTGGCCGGAACGTCAATTGCGCCGCGAATGCCTCGTACCGCCATACCTCTCCCCTGCGTTCAATCGAACAAGGTGACATGCAAACCGAACCGCACGGTGCGTCCGGTGAAGGGCATGCCGGCGCGGGTGCGGTACGGGAAATTGGCCACATTCTGCAACAGCGCGTAGATCGTCAGGTCGCCGACCACCCGCGCCGACCCGGACAGATCGAAGCGGAACACATGATTCGACGCGTACCCGCTCGGATCGATACGTCCATCGCCATACCACCACAGCCCGGCGGCGTTGAGTCGGACATCGACGTCGTATTTCCAGCGCGGGGCGATCAGCGAGACCATCGCGCCGCCTTTGTGCGGATAATAGCCGGACAATTTCTCATCGTCGAGCGTGACGGCGTACTTGACGGCGTAGTGGACGAGATAGTGGATCTTCCAGAAGGCCCGTCCGTGGACGCCCACCGCCGCGCCCAGCGAGCGGACATCGTCGGCGCGTGGGCGGTACACCAGACTGGTCACCGGATTGCCGAGGATGGTGTCGACCTCGCGTCGTCCCTCCCAGTGGGTGTAATTCTCGACGTAGGCGGCCTGTCCGCCGAGTGTAAGCAAAAGCCCGGCCGAGTCGTCGATCCGGTCGGCGCCCCATTGCAGCGTGAGCGCGTTTTCCCATTGATCCTCCAGCGACGGCTCCCCGGCTTCGGTGTAGATAAATCCCGCGCCGGTGTTATCGGCCAGACTGTGGGACAGTTCGGGATAGCCGCGGTCCAGCAGGGTCGGCACCGTGCGCACACGCGCCAACCGCAATGTCGGACGCCAGGTGGAGCGACGCGTGGGCGCCAAGGCGGCGACGGCGGAGAGTGAGAGCGGATCGGTCTCCCAATCGGAGGCGGTGACGGAGAAGGCGGCGGTCCAGTCGGGATGCCACTCCCACCGACGCGTGGCCCCGGCGATCAGGTACCAGCGGCTTTCTTCGCTGCTGTCGCGCTCGAACTCCTGCCATCCCCCCTGCGCGGTGACATTCCAACCGAACAATCGCGATTCGGCGAACAGCTGCCAGTCGCGGTCGCGGGTGTCCTGCTCGTAGCCGCTGGTGGCGAACCGTTGCGCGCCGGACTGCAGACGCGCGCCGGTCTGCCACAGTGGGAGCGAATCGACGAACCGTCCGATGGCCGCCTCGCCGGTCCAGAGCAGATCGTCGCGGCGGGGACGGTATTGATCGAACGGTTCCGGCGGGATCAGGTAGGTTTTGTCCCGAAACTGATCGTAGCGGGCGCGCCAGAAATAACCGCCGCCGACCGGGCCGAAGGTCTCCAGCCGCAGATTCCGCAAGTCGCGATCATCGAGGGCGTAGCGTCCCTGGCTGGAAACGAAACGGCCGGACAGATCGAGGCCAAAACCGCCGCGGGTGTGCGCGCGGAAGAAGCCCTCCGAATGGGTGTCGGAGTAATCGCCCTGACGGAACGTGTAATCGAAGACCGGACGGTCCCCCCAGGCGGTGTCGCGTCGCAGGATCATCCCCGCGCCGGCCTGCGCATCGGCATAGACAAAGTCAGGCAGTGTGCCCGGATCGAATTCGGCCGTCATCGGAAACGCCAGACGTTGCCAGGCAGCGGTGCGTCCATCGACGCGCCAGTCACCGGTGCGGGCGGCCAGTCCCCAATGGCTGAAGTAGCGTGTCTGCCCGACGCCGGAGGCATCATCGACATCGTAGGCGGGATGAAAGGACAGCCAGTCGGCCAGGTCGCCACCGGCGATCTGATCGACCGGCGGCATCGGCCAGAACGGTCCGGCGAGGAGATCCTCGGTCCGGTATTGATCGGCGGCGCGCCAGCGGCCGGGCGGCAGGAGGAAGCGGCGCGCGGTGTCGGCCGGCGGACTGATGACCACGGTGTCATAGGCCAGCGAGTCGGCGCGCGGCAGTGTGTCGCCTGCCGGCACGGCGGGAAGCGTCTGCGCCATCGCGGCAGCGGCGCTCAAGCCCAGCGCCAGCGAGGCCGTCAGGAGGCGGACGAGTCGACCACGGGATGAATGGGACGTACCAGCCACCGGGACAGAATCGGAAAGACCAGCGCGAACAGCAACGCATTTGATGCGACATGGATGGCGGCAAAGGGGACCGCCGCCAGCATCACCCCCCAGAAGGGTCCGATGACAAGGGCGAAAGCGAGATTGGTGAGGGTGTCGAAGGCGAGCGTGACGGCGATGCCGGCAGCGGCGGCCAGTCCGGCGCGTACCTTCGGCGACCAGGCGGGGTCATAGAAGGGCCGGAACATGCCGCCGGAGGCGCCGACGAAGGTCATGGCGATGACCTGGGCAGCCCAGACCGGGGCGATCGGCATGCCGAGGGGATTGAAAGCGGCAAAGATCGCCTCGCCGGCGAAACCGACAAAGGCGCCCCAACGCGCGCCGTGGGCGTAGCCGAGCGCGAAAAAGGCAAGCGAGAGCGGCTCGATGTTGGGCAGGCCGATGAGCGGGTATTTCAGCGCAAAAGCGGCCGCCAGAAGGCCGCCGCTTTGCGCGAGTCGACGGATCGACGGGTTCATTGGATCCGGTTTTTCACGGCGACTTTGAGGACTTCGCTCTGGTTGCCGAATTGGACCAATGCCAGATAGACCCCGGTCGCGACCGGTTCGCCGGCGCTGGTAGTGCCGTTCCAGCGCATCGTGGCGGTGGTGCGTCCGGCCTCCAGATGCATGAGATTGGCGGCGTCGTTATCCTTGGCGCCGCCGCGCACCTCACGTCCATCGAGAGTGTAGATGCGCAAGGTGACCGGGACCGCATCGGCGCGGGAGACATCGATCTGGAAGACAGACTGGACGCCGGCGCTGAGCTCCAGCGGGTTGGAATAAACTTTGCGAATCGCGGTCCGCGAACCTCCGGATGCCAGTGTGTCAGCCACTTCAAAGCGGAACCCAAGGCGTCGGTCGAAGTCGTCCGGCGTCGGCTGCAACTTGAAGGGTGTGGCGATGACAAGGATCTCATCGAAGGCATCCCAGCCGGGGACTTCGATGGTCTCGAAGATGTCCCAGACCTGAATGTCCGGCTTGAGCGCACCGGTCAGCCCGGCGGTGACAACCGTCCAGTCCTCGAAGTTGGCGGGCTGGTGCGGATTCACCGCGATCTTGAAGGTCAGCGCGGTGTCGGACGCCACCGGCCCGAAACGCAGGTAGGCGGCGGCCAATTCATCGGGGCTCTTGGGATAATTGGTGACATCCGAGGTGTCGGCGATGGGAAAGTTATCGTAGCGCAGCGAGTTGGGCAGAGCAAGCTCCGGGTAGGCGGCGGCTTCATCGTAGTTCCACGACACCGCGCGGTCGCCGGTGAAGTAGTTCCAGACGAGGAATTCGCCCCAGGCGTCACGGAAGGTGGTCCCGCGGCGGGTCAGAACGCTGTCGAAGGCGGCGAAGGTGTTGAAGCCGTCGACTTC